>NZ_MKXT01000004.1:0-111219 GCF_001913985.1 Corynebacterium sp. S5S1 | reverse complement strand
CAGTGATATCGAAACCGGCAAGCGCCCTTTGCCGGAGTTGAGGTTGGCTTATGAAGAACTTCTCAAATCAGCTTGACACAACATAGGAGCATCACCCTCCGAACAGCAAGCATTGATAGATGCAGGTCTGCACTACATTTTGTCGGTGAAACCCCACCGTGCCTGAGGTGATTGAAACCTGGCGGCGGGAAATCCCTGGTGAAGCCTACGCCCACGGCCGGATCTGGACACAAGCCTCGGCAAGCGATGCGCGCAAACACACAACCCCGAATACGGTGACCCACTTCCAGTACTCCTATGATCGGGCCAGACGCGGCCTGCGCGGAATCAAAGAGCAAGTCGCAAAAACCAAACGCGCTGTTGACGGCGAAATCGCCATTAAGCGCAACCGCTATTTCGATCTTTCCACCCCGAACAAGAAGGTCAACTACGCTCTTGCTGCCAAACACCGAGCCCTAGCCGGAATTAAAGGCTATGAAACCGACCTGACCGCTCTTCCCGCCCAGGAGGTTATCGGGCATTACCGCAGGCTATTTCACATTGAAAATGTCGTATCGGATGTCGAAATCAGACCTGAAAGCACGCCCAATCTATGCGAGGAAACAAAACTCGATCACAGCACATCTCAATATTGTGATGGCAGCACTAGCCGTGACCCACCTGATGGAGACCCGCAGTGGTCACTTCATCAAACGCCTCGTGAGAACACTCAAGAAATACCGCAGCTTTCAACTCGTCGTTGGCGGCGAAACCATTCACGCCGCCGTACCATTCCCGCCCGACCTCACTGCCACCATCCAAGTAATCACCGGCCGCGAACTTCCGCACAAAATTGGCCTAAGTCAGGTTAGAAGGGAATCAGCACACCGTCTCGTGGGATTCGTGCTCTGGGTGCTCAATCTGGATGGTGGAGTGCTCGATACCGTGTTCGCGCAGGGCCTGCTGAGCGGCATCCAACAGCGGGCCGGTGCCGACGGTGCCGTCGCGCACGATATGCACGGTCGTGAGCACGTTCACGCCGTCCAGGCTCCACAGGTGCAGGTCGTGGATGTCAGCAACGCCCTCGACCTGCCGCAGCGCGGGCTCGATCGCACTGGCGTCGAAGTCCGCCGGGACTTGCTCGAGCAGCACGCTCGCCGAAAGCCGCATGAGCTGCCAGGCGCGCGGCAGCACCATCGCCGCGATCGCTAGGGAGGCGATCACGTCCGCCGCCACAAACCCCGTGGTCAGTACCACGATGCCGGCCACGATTACTGCGACCGAGCCGAGCATATCCACTAACACGTGCAAGAACGCGCCCTCCACGTTGATCGAGGATTTGCGGTGCCGGTTCAGAACCCACGCCGATAGCGCATTCGCCACCAGGCCGATCACCGCGATGATCAGCATCGTTTTTCCCTGCACTTCGGCCGGGCTCTGCAGGCGGCGCACCGCCTCGACGACAATCCACACCGAGATCGCCAGCACCATCACTGCGTTCGCCAGTGCAGCAAGCACCTCCACTCGTCGGTAGCCGTACGTGGCCTGAGCCGATGCTTGTCGGCGCCCAACCAACACCGCTAACACCGCGATGATCAACCCCGCAGCGTCGGAAAGCATGTGCATCGCATCCGCCATCAGCGCCATCGAACCCGCCAACCAGCCGCCGATCAGCTCCGCGAAGAAGACGGTGCCGGTAATGCCTAGCGCAATCAAGAGTGCGCGCAGCGGCGTGCTGGAGTGATCGTGGTCGTGGTGCTCGTGTGCCATGCACTCAGCCTACCCCCGTCGACACTTATTGACAATTAAATGAAAATGGATGGCGGTAAGCGCAGCCACTGAGGCCAAGTCGGCCTGATTTAGGTCATTGTGCAGTTGTCCTTTGAATGTGTAGAGAAGCTGAAACATGAACAACCAAAAAGTACTGCAGCCGCATGTCAGGAAAGCAACCGCTGAGTGTACTCGAGGTAAATATAAATCTACATTTGTATAAATGTATATAGAAAAGCGCCGCGACCCGTGGAACATGTTAAAGGGTGGGTCGCGGCGCTCGTGCCAAAAATCTACTTCTTGGTTTCACCCAACAAGTGACACTGAATCATGTTGGTGTTGCCAGCAATTCCTGGAGGAGTACCAGCAATGACGACAATCATGTCACCTTCCTCGTACTTGTCCATCTCCAGCAATGCATCATCGATGGCTTCCATCATGTCATCGGTGGACTTAACGTCCGGGCTCAAGAAGGTCTCAGCACCCCACGTCAGAGCCAGCTGGGAACGAACCGCTGGGTCCGGCGTAAACGCCAACAGCGGAAGCTGGGAGCGCAGGCGAGCCACTCGCTTAGCGGTATCGCCGGAGGTAGTAAAGGCTACGATAGCCTTTGCATTGAGGCGCTCGGCAATATCGCGGGCGGAATAGGACACCACACCACGCTTGGTGCGCGGAACGTGAGTCAGCGGTGGAACCTTGCCGCCATCTTCAGCATTAGCCACGATCTTGGACATGGTGCGCACGACGTTCTGCGGGTCAATACCCACGGAAGTCTCACCAGAGAGCATAACGGCGTCAGCGCCATCGAGAACGGCGTTAGCCACGTCGGAAGCCTCTGCACGGGTCGGGCGCAGGTTAGAAATCATGGAATCCAGCATCTGGGTAGCCACGATGACCGGCTTAGCGTTTTCGCGAGCAATCTGGATAGCGCGCTTCTGGAACAGCGGCACGCGCTCCAGCGGCACCTCAACACCGAGGTCACCACGGGCAATCATGATGGCATCGAATGCCAGCACGATAGACTCGAGCGCGTCTACTGCCTCAGGCTTTTCCAGCTTGGCAATGACCGGAACGCGGCGACCCTCTTCGTCCATAATCTCATGGACCTTATCCACATCTGCTGGGGAGCGGACAAAGGACAGTGCCACGAGGTCAACGCCGAGCTTCAAAGCGAAGCGCAGGTCAGCGATATCCTTTTCCGACAAAGCCGGAACAGAGATATCCATGCCAGGGAGGGAAACGCCCTTGTTATTGGAAACCGGGCCACCTTCGGTGACCTCACAGACAACGTCGTTACCGTCGACTTCCTTACAAACAACGGCAACCTTGCCGTCGTCGATTAGCAGGCGGTCACCTGGCTTGGCGTCCTTGGCCAGGCCCTTGTAGGTGGTGGAGACGCGGTCATGGGTGCCTTCGATATCGTCCACGGTAATGCGGACGATCTGGCCGTTATCCCACTGCTCCTCGCCATTGATAAAACGGCCAAGGCGAATCTTGGGGCCCTGGAGGTCCGCCAGGATGCCTACGGCGCGGCCGGTCTTATCGGTAGCTTGGCGCACCCAGTTGTAATTCGCCTCGTGGTCTGCATGCTCGCCGTGAGACATATTCAAGCGGGCAACGTCCATGCCATCCTGTACGAGGCGCAAGATGCCTTCCTCGCTAGCAACGGCAGGGCCGAGAGTACAAACAATCTTCGTTCTTCTATCCAGCATTATTGGCCTATTCCGTCGGGGGAAACTGAACACTCCCCAACCTACTCCTTCGAAAGGATTGGGGCCACAATTTCTCGGGTTCATTTTCTGAACGGGCACCCCAAAACGTCCCATTTCCCACAAAACCAAAACCAACCGGACACACTTGGGCAGTGTTTACGTCGATAAAGAACCCGGTTGCTGCCCGTCAGATACCGCGTGCTCATCGCGGTGCGCATCATGTGCGCGGTGCTCTGCCCAATACTTAGGATCCACCTCTTCGGGGGACTCTGGGCCCTGGCGGTGCCTATCAAGCATGAAGAAGACAATCGCGGCGATGATAAAAATCACTAGGGAGACGATGAGATTCACGCGGACCCCAAAGATATGGGTCGCCTCATCGGAACGCATCCCTTCAATAAAGAAGCGGCCCAATGTATAGCCCATGACATAGAGGGCAAAGACGCGCCCGTGCCCCAACTTCCAGGCCTTGTGAGCCCACAAGAGGAAAAGGCAGACTAGAACATTCCACACGAGCTCGTACAGGAAGGTCGGGTGCACCGAGGTCATGACCTCCCCCGTGGAATGCCCAGAAACGGGAGCATAGCCGCCGTTTTCATTGACACGGTAATAGATATCTAAAGCCCACGGAACGTCGGTCGGGCGCCCATAGAGCTCTTGGTTAAACCAGTTACCCAGGCGTCCAATCGCCTGCGCGAGGACGAGGCCTGGCGCCACCGCGTCAGCAAAGGGGCCGAGCGGCACCTTTTTCACTTTGAAAAGCACCCACAAAGCTAGTGCGCCCAAGGCTACGGCGCCCCAAATGCCCAGTCCGCCATTGGTAATCTTCAGCGCGTCCGCGGGATTGCAGCTATCGCAGAAGTACTTCTGGTTATCGGTGATGACGTGGTAGAGCCGCCCGCCAATGATGCCGGCTGGGATGACCACGATGGCGGCATCCCATACTGTGTCTGGGTTACCGCCGCGTGCGGTGTAGCGGCGTAAGGTCATTCGCAAGGCGACGATAATACCTACAATGATGCACAGCGCATAGGCACGAATGGGAATGGGCCCCAACTGCCACACGCCCTGCGGCGGAGACGGAATATTTGCAAGAATTTCTGTGTGCACGTACCCAGTGTGCCTTATCCCCCACCCCACCAGCTAGTTAGGGCCTTATTCTATTTTGCGCGCGGGGCACGCTGGATGCTGCCCGGCAGCCACCAAAGAGCGCGCCAGCGCCGTAGGATCCTGGGCAGCCATGACTGATTCGCCCACCAAAACTGCATCGGCGCCGCGTGAAGCATAGTGAAACAGGTTGCGCGCGTTATTTACCCCGCCTACTGCGATGCGCAGGATGGATTCGGGTAAGCCCGGGGCGATATCGTTAAACGCCTCGCGGTTAATGGCATCCGAAGCCAACGACCATGCATTAATGGCGATGATGCTACTTCCCGCCTTGATTGCGCGGTCGACCTCGGCGCAGTTGCGCACCTCAACGATGGCGGCCATCCCGAGCGATTCCACCCGGTCCAAAAGTGCCTCCAGGCGAGCTTGCTCTAAGAGTTCAACCTGCAACGGAATAGCATCGGCCCCAAAGCACCGGGCTTCATGAATTTGGTAAGGGTCCACGATGAGATCGCGCGACATCATGGGAATATCAATCGCAGCACGGGCAGCCGCCATATCTTCTAAAGAACCGTGGAAGCGGCGGAAATCAGTCTGGCACGCCATGAGATGTACGCCGCAGTGTTCAAAAGTGCGGGCCCATTCCGCCATCTGTTCCGCAGAGCCAACATGAGCGATTTCGCCGCCGTAGGGTACGGCGCGTTTGAGCTCTGTGATGACCGAGCAGCCTGTGCGTAGCAACGCCGCGCGGGCATCCCGGGGAGGTTCCATGTCACGCGAGCGCGCCTTCACCTCTTTAAAAGACACGCGGGCTTCCCGCGCAGCGACGTCCTCCAAGACTCCTGCAACTAGGTGGTCAACGGCAATGGGCGTAGGCATCAGCACCTCCCTCCACGGGCGATTAAAATCACACTTAGGTTAACCCGCTCGCGTGCCGTTCCGGAAATTACACAGGAAACGGGGCTAATTTTTGCCCATATCAGTGGGATCGATATCACTATCAAGGGCGTCCCACATCACGCGGCCAGAGTCGGAGGAGGTTTCCAAATCCTCCTCCAGCTTTGCTTGTCGTGCCGCTGGGGTTTCGTATTTGCTAGACGCCTTCGCCTTATCCACGCCTGGATTGCGCGCAAGCATGACCGCACCGAATAGGGCCGCTGCCGCTCCTATTAGGGCCAGAATTGGTCCCAGGGAATGCACCTCGGTGGAAACGACCGTGGCCCAGTCAGAAATCTGGGCAGAGTCTACGGCGTTTTCATTGGCCGAGGCTCCCTGCAAGATCTTCTGCGCACGCTCAGCGTCCGCGCCCGCAGTCAGCAGGCTCACCGGGGTCCATGCACTAGCCGCCGCAGCGAGGGCGCACACAATGCCCACCACTCGTCTACCGACGCGCCGCAGCGCCATCCCCGCGACGGCACCGGCTACCAGAACTAGGGTCAAGGCCATGATTTCCAGCGACCAGGCCGAGCCGATGATGTCATTGGCCGCAGAGCCGGCCTTGTCGTCTTCGCTGGAGGCTACCACCCACGTAGCACGGGAGGACAGCCACACTACGATGGCTCCTACAGCGATAAGTAGTGGTCCAAGGCGTCTGGCCTTCACGATTGCCCTCCTAGGAGATCGGTGGCGTCAAAGCACGTGCGGTCACCGGTATGGCAGGCGCCGCCGCGCTGCCGCACGGTCAGCAGAATAGTATCTCCATCGCAGTCAAGGCGAACGCCCAGCACCTCTTGGGTATTTCCAGAAGTTTCTCCCTTGACCCAATATTCATTGCGCGAGCGCGAAAAATACGTTGCCTTGCGGGTGGCGAGGGTATGGGCCAGAGCGTGGTCATCCATCCAGGCCATCATCAGCACCTCACCAGACTCAGCTTGGGCAATGGCCGGCACCAAGCCTTGGTCATTGCGCTTGAGCTGCTTGGCGATGTCCCCGTTAAGTTCAAAGTCGCCCGGGCTACTCATCGGCGCACCTCGTAGCCCGCAGCGTCTAGAGCCTCTTTCACATCGCTGATTTCTACCTCACCGAAGTGAAAAATGCTTGCTGCCAAGACGGCATCGGCGCCTGCTGCAACGGCCGGCGGGAAGTCCGCAGCGCTTCCCGCGCCGCCAGAGGCGATAACGGGAATGCTCACCGCTGCGCGCACGGCGCGCAGCAATTCAAGGTCAAATCCTTCCTTTGTGCCATCGCCATCCATCGAGTTGAGGAGGATCTCCCCTACGCCGAGTCCTTCGCCGCGGCGTGCCCATTCGATGGCGTCGATCCCGGCCGATTCCGTACCGCCGTGCGTGGTGACCTCAAAGCCGGATGGCGCATACTCTTCGTGGCACCGGCGGGCATCAACTGACAGCACGATGCATTGAGCCCCGAAAATCTCAGCCATCTCGCGCAGCAGTTCCGGATTCTTAATGGCCGCGGTATTTACAGAGACCTTATCTGCCCCGGCGCGCAATAATTCTCGAACGTCATCAACGCTGCGAACTCCGCCACCCACCGTCAATGGGATGAATACCTGATCTGCGGTGCGGCGCACGACCTCGAGCATGGTGGAGCGGCCCTGTTTAGAAGCAGAGACATCCAAGAAGGTAAGTTCATCGGCTCCTAGGGCGTCATAACGCGCGGCCAGCTCCACTGGGTCGCCGGCATCGCGCAGGCTGTCAAAGTTGATGCCCTTGACCACGCGGCCTTGGTCCACGTCTAGGCAGGGGATCACGCGTACGGCTACAGCCATGGCGGCCGCCTCCTTTTCGGGTATTTAGTCTTAGCGGTGAAATGTACCGGTATGACGGGACAGGATATCCACGATGGTGGCATGAACCTGCGGGGTACCTGCCACCATGCCGCGCGACTGCGCAGTCCATGGATTTCCTTCCGGATCGGTGACAACGCCACCAGCGGCCTGAATCTGCAATGCTCCCGCGGCGTTATCCCATGGGTGCGGAGAGAAGTTAATCGCGCCATCGAACACACCCTGCGCGACGAAGGCATTATCAAGGCCCACAGAACCGGTCATTCGCGGGCGCAGTCCGGTCTCGCGCAGCTCGTGGAAAATTTCGGTGGGCAGGTGCGAAGAGCACCCCACGTGACCGCGCGCCTCATCAAAACCCATCGCATCGTCCCCTCCGCCGAAGCCAGTGGTCGGCCCACCTACCGAGCGCAGTGGGGCGCCATCGCAGGTGACCAGACGGCGCCCCAGAAGCGGGAAGTCAGATACCGCGGCAACAGGCGCACCCTCATAAATGAGCGCCACCAGGATGCCGGCCATGGGGTTTCCGGCAGAGTAGTTTGCGGTGCCATCGATCGGATCTACCACCCACACGGTATCGAGCACGCTGCCGCCTGATTCTTCTCCATAGACCGGGATGCCGGTCATCTGGGTCAAGATATCGCGCAGCTGTTGCTCGATGACGAGATCTACCTCGGTGGCAAAATCTCCCTGCCCCTTAAAACGGGCGGGCGCAGCTCCGAGGCCGGAGCGAAAAATGGGTTCTACTTGGTCTACGGCCGCCTCCGCGAAGGCCACCAACTCGCGGGGTTCCATCATGACTTAGTTGTCCTCAGGGTCGAAAGGGTCAATGGTTTCTTCCGCCGGCAGCGGCTCTACCTCGGCCACCGCAGCGAGTGCTTCGTCGAGGGTGAAATTCCCCTCGTACAGGGCCTTGCCAATAATGGCGGAATCGATGCCCTCATTTTCATAAAGCGCGAGCTCGCACAGATCTTCCACGCTAGAAATGCCACCGGAGGCGGTGATTTTTGCCTCCGTCGCCATCGCTACCTCGCGCAGGAGCTCAATATTAGGTCCGGTGAGCGTGCCGTCTTTAGATACGTCTGTCACCACAAAGCGCTGGCATCCGGCGGCATCGAGGCGCTCGAGTACCTCCCACAGATCGCCGCCATCGGAGACCCAGCCATTGCCGGCGGTACGCCATTCGCCGCCATCTTCGCGCACGGCAAGGTCCACGGCGACCTTATCTCCGTAGCGCGCGAGGATATCCTCGATCCATTCCGGCCGCTCTAGAGCAGCCGTGCCGATACTAATGCGCTGCGCACCGGTAGCCAGTGCTCGCTCCACCGCGGCATCGTCCCGAATGCCACCGCTAAGCTCCACATTTACCCCCAGATCGCGAGTAATCATCGCCATTTCCTCGTGGTTGGAGCCCCGGCCGAAGGCCGCATCCAAATCCACAAAATGCAACCAGTGTGCACCCTGGGACTGCCACTTTTGTGCGGCATCGCGCGGGGAACCATACGAGGTTTCGGTGCCTGCTTCGCCTTTATCCAAGCGCACGGCTTGGCCTTGAGATACATCGACTGCTGGCAAAAGCGTAAAAGTCATATTCTTCATCCTACCTAGAGCGTGCGCATCCAGTTTTCCAAAAGCTGAGCACCGGCGTCCCCGGATTTCTCAGGGTGGAATTGAGTCGCCCACAGGGCACCGTTTTCTACCGCCGCGACGAACCTATCGCCCGCGTGCTCCGCCCAGCTCACCTGCGGCGGACGGGTAATTTCCGTTTCCAATTCCCAACGGCGAACGCCGTAGGAATGTACGAAGTAGAAACGTTCGTCTTCCGGTAGTCCGGCAAACATATCGCTGCCGACGGGTACTTCCACGGTATTCCACCCCATGTGCGGCAGCACCGCAGACTGCAACTTTTCCACAGTGCCGGGCCACTCGCCGCAACCGGTGGAGTTGATGTTGTGTTCCACTCCGGCGTCGAAAAGCACCTGCATTCCTACGCAAATGCCCAACACCGGCCGCTCTCCTGCCAAGCGCTGGCCGATGACCCGAGGGCCCTGCACCGCCCGTAGCCCGCGCATGCAGGCAGCAAAGGCACCCACCCCAGGGACAAGCAGACCGTCCGCTTCCACCGCTTCTTTGGGGTCCGCGGTAACGGTGACGTCCGCGCCCACCCGTTCCAGCGCACGCTGGGCTGAGCGCACATTGCCCGCGCCATAATCCAATAATGCGACCGTCTTTGCCATGGGCTATACCTTACGCATGCGACGCAGACGCGTCCGGATATCGTTGGTTTCGCTCACGCGGGTGCGCCCAAGGACAAAATCTGCCGACGTCATCACAACGCCTGCGACGAGGATGACCACGCCGGCCCCAAAAGCCCCCGCATAGCCGTAGCCGGCAACCAAGGCACCCAAGAGGGTCGAGCCCAAGCCGGTGCCGCCGTCATAGAAGATATTCCAGATGGCAGAAGCCTCCGAGACCCGCTCGCGCGGCAGGCGATCAAACATGGACAGCAGCGCCTCATTTTGGGCAATACCGAACGCGCCACCGAACAGGAAGGCACCAAGCACGAGCCACCATACGGAACCATCGAGATAAAGAGGAACGGCAATGGCAAGCACGCCCACGATAGCCATTACCTGGCCGGGGATGTAGAGTCGGCCGGGAGTGCCCACGCGGTCTGCCACCATGCCCGCGAGGTAGCGGAAAATCATGGCGGCGCCGCCCACAATGGACAGCATGATGCCGGCCAAGCTGGCGCCGCGCTCTGCATCGAGTTCTTGTACCGCCGGCGGCAGGAAGGATGATACGGCGCCATAGCTCATAGAAAACGTCGTTAGCGCCAGCGCCGGAACAAGCACTAGCTTCCACGTAGGAACGCGGATAAGGTTCGGCTCTTCTTCGGTATCGGAGGCGAGCGTGACCTTGATCTTGGGAATGCGCAGGCACAGACCAAAGCCCACGAACCCAATGACTCCGGCGGTGATATACGTCGAGGCATAACCCAGCTTTTCCGCCATGGTCAATCCCAGTGGCAAAAAGACCATTTGGCCCAGGCCAGTGAAAACACCAATCATGCCGGTGGCCTTGCCCAGCAGGCGTACCGGCGCCAGTTCCGCAATGAGCGCGGACTCAGAAACGGTCAGCGCGCCAAAGCCCACGCCGCGCAGAGCAGAAAAGAGCAGGACAACCCAAGCATCGGTACCCAAGAGGTGGCCAAAGGCAGGTACGCCCAGGGTAAAAGCGGACAGTGCCATCACGCGGCGGTAGCCCCACCGGCGCAGCAGCCACGGGGAGATGATCTGGGTAAGCACGGTGAAGGCCATGAAGATGCCCGTGGATGAGCCCGCCAAGGTGGCTGAGCCGCCGGAGTCAATGACCGCTAGCGGCACCACTGGAAGGAGGATGGACCAAGCACCGAAGGCTGCGGCGATGGCCAACATGGTCGCGGTATAACCCGGAACCTTCCAGATATTAGTTTCTTGGGTATTGCTCATTTACCGAACGCTCCTACCATCCACGAGATTGCTGCCACCGCGGTGATTGCGGCCAATAAAGAGGCTACTACTGTCATTGCCTTCGATCCCTGTTGGTAGGCAGACCACGCACCGCCCACCAACATGCCGGCGACGAGGAAGAGGACCAAGATCATAAAATGCATGCGTTCTAGAGTGCTCCCTTCGTCGAAGGAATGCCAGTCTGGCGCGGATCGAATTCCACCGCACCGCGCAACGCACGCGCTACCGCTTTATACTCCGCTTCCGTAATGTGATGCGGATCGCGACCATAGCGCACGTTGAGGTGGAGCGTTACCGCAGCGTGGGTGGCGAGCGTTTCAAAGAAGTGGCGGTTGATCACCGTGGCGTAATGCCCACCGATGGTCTGCCACTGCAGGTGCTCTGGTTCGCCGTTCATTACAAAATAGGCGCGCCCAGAAAAATCCACCACCGCTTCCACTAAGGCCTCATCCATGGGCAAAAGCTGGGAGCCAAAGCGGCGAATGCCGGCCTTATCCCCCACCGCCTTACGCAGCGCGGTGCCGAGCACGATGGCGGTATCTTCCACAGTGTGGTGGGCATCTACCTCCACATCGCCCTCAGCTTGCACGGTGAGATCAAAGCTGCCATGAGTAGCAAAGGCCGTGAGCATGTGGTCAAAGAAAGGCAGTCCGGTGGAAATATCGCTTTGTCCCGTGCCATCGAGATCGATGACCACAGAAATTTGCGATTCCGACGTCGCCCGCTGGGCGCGTCCTACGCGGTTGCTCATGCTTCGCTCCTTTCTCCTGCGACCGGGAAATCAGCCACTACTGTATCCGCAAGGTCCTCAGCTACGGCCAAAAAGGCCGAATTTTCTTCTGGCAGCCCCACGGTCATGCGCAGGTGGCCTGCGATGCCAACATCGCGAATGAGCACTTCCTTATCCAAGAACTGTTGCCACACGCGGTGTTGGTCAGCAAAGCGGCCGAAGAAGAGGAAATTGGATTCGCTGGGTAAAACGGTATAGCCCAATTCGCGCAAGCGAGCGGCCACCCGCTCGCGCTCGGCGGCAATCTTTTCCACGGTGGCGAGCGTATCGGCACTATGGCGTAGCGCTACCGTGGCCGCCGCTTGGGATAGCACGGAAAGGTGATACGGCAGCCGCACCAGCATCACGGCTTCCACAAAGGCCGGGTCCGCCACGAAATAACCGAGGCGGCCGCCGGCAAAATCGAAGGCCTTAGACATGGTGCGCGAGACCACCAGCTTCGTGGGGTATTTCTCCAGCAGCGTCACCGCAGATGCCGAGGAAGAAAATTCGCCATAAGCTTCATCGACGATGAGGATGCCCGGGGCGGCGTCGGCAAGCGCGGCAATATCGTCCACGTTGGTCACCCCACCGGTGGGGTTATTCGGCGTAGTCACAAAGATGATATCCGGCTGGTGCTGCGCGACAGCTGCGAGCGCCCGGTCCATATCGATGCGGAAATTCTCATCGCGCGGACACTCCAGAAACTGCGTGTGAGTCCCATCCGCGAGGATAGGGTGCATGGAATAAGACGGGGTGAAACCGAGCACGCTGCGGCCTGGACCGCCGAATGCCTGCAACAGCTGCTGCAAAATCTCATTCGAGCCATTGGCCGCCCACACCTGCGCATAGCCCACGCGCACGCCGGTTTGTTCAGATACGTAGTCCGCCAAGGATTGGCGCAGCTCCACCGCATCGCGCTCCGGATAGCGATTGAGTGTGGTGGCAAGGCGCCGGGTCTCCGCCACCAAGTCATCCACTAGTGCCTGCGAGGGAGGATAAGGATTTTCGTTGGTATTGAGCTGGTAGGCCACGTGGAGTTGCGGCGCCCCATAGGCAGATTTGCCGCGCAGCTCTTCGCGCAGGGGAAGATCATTCAAGTGCGTCATTTAATTCTCCTCGAATCGGGCGCGGATAGCCTCACCGTGGGCAGGCAACCCCTCGGCCTCCGCAAAAGCGATAACGTGCGGGGCAATCTCTTCCAACGCAGCTCGGTCATAATCAATAAGGTTGACCGGCCGCATAAAGGTATGGGTAGAAAGGCCGGCAGAAAAACGCGCCGTACCGGAGGTGGGCAATACGTGATTGGAGCCGGCCGCGTAATCTCCGAGCGGCACTGGAGCAAAGTCCCCTACAAAGATGGCACCGGCGTGCTTAATCCGCTCGGCCACCGCGCCGGGCTCTGCGGTGTGGATCTCCAGGTGCTCAGCAGCATAGGCATTGGCCACCGCCACCGCTACATCCAGGGAATCGACCAGCACAATTCCGGATTGCTCGCCGCCTAAGGCTTCGGCCGCTCGCTGCGCATTTGCGGTGGCGCTGTAGCGCGCTTCTACCTCGGCATTCACACGCTGAGCTAGGCTTGGCGATGCCGTAATGAGCACACTCGCCGCCATCGGATCATGCTCGGCCTGGGAGATAAGGTCATAGGCCACATACACCGGATTCGCGGTGTCATCAGCGATAATGGCGATTTCGGTCGGCCCTGCCTCAGCATCAGTACCCACCACGCCGCGCACCAACCGCTTGGCCGCGGTGACGAAGATATTTCCAGGGCCGGTAATCATGTCCACCGGGGCTAGTCCGGCGTCATCATCCCCGTAGGCCATCAGCGCGACGGCCTGGCCGCCTCCTACCGCCCAGACCTCATCCACGCCCAGCATCTGGCACACGGCCAGCACCGTGGGGTGCGGCAGACCGCCGAATTCTTTTTGTGGCGGCGAGGCTACCACCAAGCTTTCCGCGCCGGCCGCCTGCGCTGGCACGGCATTCATAATCACCGAGGACGGGTAGACCGCCTTGCCTCCCGGCACGTATAGTCCGACGCGCTCGATGGGGCGAAAGACCTCGGTCACCGTGGCACCTGGTGCTAGCTCGGTGGTGTGCGCGGCCGGTTTTTGCTCGGCGTGAACCTTGCGGACCCTCTCGATGGAGACCTCAATCGCTTGGCGCACCTGCGGGTCTAGTTCGGAAGCGGCCTTCTCCAACTCCGCTTGGGACACCCGCAGATGGGCTGGGCGCACGCCATCGAATTGCTCGCCATAGTCCAAGGCGGCCGCAGCGCCTTCTTGGCGTATTCGATGAACCAGCGGCGCCACCTTGTCCACCACGGCGGCGACGTCGGTGCCACCGCGCGGTAAAACTCGCCGCAACTGGGCGGGGCGCAGCTCTTGGCCACGCAGATCGATGGTGCGAAGCATTCCCGGTTCCTCTTCTCCCTATCGGATTTCTGTTATTAAACCAATATCCTAATGGTCAAACGCCAGCGAGGGGGCCGGTTTGGGCTATAGACTCGATGTCAACATAGCTTTAAGGTGGTGGCAGCGATGAGCGAAATTGAACCCTCTCTTCTGCTCGCGCATGCCCGCACCATTGTCCGCGATAATGACGTGTCCTGCTGGGCCCTGCCTACTGGCGAGCTACTCGTTCCACATGCGGCAGGCGGCTCCACCTTCATCTTTGTAGACCAGCTGGAAGAACCGGTGCTCCACCTGCACACCAGCCCCCGCGGCGGCGTCGATCTCAGCGAGATCTCCGAGCTCGCGTACTTGGCCAACGAGTGGAATCACGATTGCATCTCCCCGGTCGTCGTGGTTGATTATGACCAGCCTGACTGCGTGAGCGTGTCCGGGCACAGCTATCTGCCGGCCGATACCTCCCCCAGCCGCGAACAGCTTGCAGCGTTCCTCCTACCGGCACTGCGCAACGCGGAGGTCCTCATGGATCTGCTCGCCCAATCCCATCCTGTCCTCGTGCGCGAAGCCTCACCGGAGCTTGCCCCGCTTGCCGACGCCCCCTTGGAACCCTTCACCCTCGATAGCCTGGCCGGGCTCCTACCGCTTATTGGGATCCAGCGCTTCCAAAGCGACGGCGGCACCGCGATCTACGCCTGGGTCAATGATGTTCTTTTCGCCTTTGCACTGGACAACGGGCCCAGCCTCATTATCAAAGGGCATTGGGACCCCAGTCTGGACGAGGCGGAATTTACCCGGCTATTCCTCATTTGCAATGACTGGAATCGCGCCCACCATGGCGCCGTGGCATTTTGCCACCACACCTCCGAGGGCCTGCAAGTGCGGATGGATGCCGCCACCATTACCGCCGCGGGACTTACCCGGCCGCAACTATTTAGCGCCATCGGCCGCGGGCTCAAGCACATCCTGCACGGCATCGATGACATCGCGCACGAAGTAACCGGCGCCTCCCCCGTCGAATGGCCTTAGACGCGCACATCACCAATCTTCATCGGCACTCACAAAGGCCGTGGACCAATAGGCAAACATCGCCATAAAGGGCGCCACCGCCCACGAGATGGCTGGGGAGAAATTCGGCGCAAACTCTACGACTTCCCCTGGGTTTTCTGGTGGATGCGTGGCCGTGACCCCACCAAAGACATAAAACGACGCCGCCCCAGCCAGGGCACACACGCCGACCCACAAGAGCATCGACAAGCCCCGCCCCTGCCGGCGCAAATACGCGCCCAACCCCAAGAACAAACCAAGCAGGCCGGTAATGAGGGCAAAGGTAATAAAGGCGATGAACTGAACGCTTCCCATCGCATCGATGGCATAGCCGCCATCGTCTACCTCACGGCCGGTAAGCGTCGGCCGAAAAATCCCCCACAGCGCACCGGCCGCGCCATACACCAGGAGCGCACACGCGAGTAACCCCGCACCAAAACCTAGGGTGCGGGGTAACCGGCGCTTTAACAGAGACAACTTAGTTACAGAAGGTCCAGTTGCCATTCTCGCGACGGAAGCGGACCGTAGAGGTCTCAGTGCCCTCAGAGTTGGACACGCTCACGGTTGCAGAAGCATCGTCGCCATTGACCACAACGTCGTTGACGGACTGCAGCTTGGTCGACTGCGGGATGGACTCCAACTGGCTAGCGAACTTCTCCACCTCGCTATTGCCGCCGCCCTGCTGGCGCATAGTGTTGGCGTACTCGGCAAAGGACTGGTTCGGCAGGCTATCGACGTACTGCTGGTACTGGGCGAACTCCTGGGACTGCTCATCGCGCACCGCCTGGCAGGCATGCTGCGGCATGTAGTTGAAGTATTCCTTCACATTGTCGATCTCATGCTGACCGCGGACCAGCTGCTCGATGGCCTGCTTATCGGCATCATTAGCATTCTGGCCGCCCTCAATCGGCTTGATGTCCTTCGCTCCCGCGAAAGGATCCTCACCATTGTTCAGCGGGTTAGCCAGCTGATCGGGACCCTCGCCAGCACCGTCCTCGCCCTCTGCACCCGCAGCGGCGTCCTTCTTTTCGCCGTCCTTATTCTGATCCTTTTCTTTTTCCTTGTCCTTATCCTCGGACTTATCGGCATCTTTGTCCTCGGATTTATCTGCAGACTTATCCTCAGAAGACTTGGATGCCGTGGTGGCGGCCGCCTTCTTGGAGTCGTCATTGTCATCCGAACCACACGCAGCTAGCGCCAGCGGGGTGACCAGCGCAACTGCGATGAGGGACTTCTTTGCAGGGGTCAAAAAGGACAAGGGAAAGCTCCTGAATCAATCTTGCGAATGTGAAGCCACCCCAAGGGCGGCCTCTTATTTGTCTTCGCAATACTAACAACCCGACGATGGAAATGACATTGATACTCCGTTAAAAGAACCTGTGAACTACCGTCCCCCGGCCAAGTCCGTACAATTGCCAAGGTGCACATAAACCGCGAGAGTATTATCGACGCCGCTCTTTCCCTGCTTGATGCCTACGGGCTTGGAGACGTCACCATGCGCCGCGTTGCTTCCTCCCTCGGCGTCGCCCCCGGCGCGCTCTACTGGCACATTGCCAATAAACAAGCGCTCATTGCAGCCCTTGCGGAGGAGATTATCTCCCCCGTTTCTGGGGAGTCGCTCGAGGATATCAGCCTCAATCTTCGTGATTTACTGCTCGCCCGCCGCGACGGCGCCGAGGTAGTCATTGCCGGCCTCTCCCTCCCGCAGGCCCCTGCCTGGGACCGCCTCTTGGTGGCCTTCACCGCTGCAGCCACGCGCAGCACCCTCGCTGTCACCAGCGCCCACCGCGCCGCCGCGCTCTCCGCCATTCACCTCGTGCTCGGCGCCACCTTAATGGAACAATCCCAACGCCAGCTTGCAGAAACCACCGGTGAGTCTCCGGTCACAGATTATCGCGCAGATCTTATACGCGGCGTGCGCATTATTAACGCTGGACTTACGCACGGCGCCGGCGCCTAAAAAGCGGTTATGCTCGTGGGCATGAACACTCCCGCCATGGACGCAGTCCCCACACCCACCGAGCGCTACGGCCGCCAAATCTGGCCCGGCAAACCCACCCCACTGGGATCCACCTTTGACGGATCCGGCACCAACTTTGCTCTGTTTTCCGAGGTAGCAGACAAGATCGAGCTCTGCCTCATCGACAAAGAAGGCAACGAGGAACGCATCGAAATGTCGGAGGTCACCGCCCATGTGTGGCATATTTACCTCCCCAACGTCACCCCTGGCCAGCGCTACGGCTACCGCGTCTATGGCCCCTATGAACCAGAAAACGGTCTGCGCTGCGACCCTTCCAAGCTCCTTGTAGACCCCTATGCCCGGGCGTTCGACGGCGAATTCGACGGCGATGCCTCCCTCTACTCCTATGACATCCACGCCGAGGAACCCGGCACCGGCCGCAACGAAGAAGACTCGCTAGGCCACACCATGTTGTCGGTGGTGATTAACCCCTTCTTTGACTGGCGCAGCGACCACCGCCCCCACATTCCCGATAATCAAAAGGTCATCTATGAAACCCATGTCAAGGGCATGACCATGACCCATCCGGACGTACCGGAAGAGCTCCGCGGCACGTACGCCGGCATGGCCCACCCTGCCGTCATTAACTACTTCAAAGAGCTTGGCGTTACCACCGTGGAGCTCATGCCCGTCCACCAATTCCTGCAAGACGATCGCCTGCGCAACCTAGGCCTGCGCAATTACTGGGGTTATAACACCTTCGGCTTTTTCGCCCCACACCATGACTATGCCTTTGCCAAGAAGCCGGGCGAGGTGGTCTCCGAGTTCAAGGCCATGGTCCGCGCCTTCCACGAGGCTGGAATCGAGGTCATCCTCGATGTGGTTTATAACCACACCGCCGAGGGTAATCACATGGGCCCCACCATTGCTTTCCGCGGCATCGACAATGGCGCGTACTATCGCCTCGTCGAGGGCGATGAGGCCCATTACATGGATTACACCGGCACCGGCAATTCCCTCAATGTCCGCCACCCGCACTCGCTGCAGCTCATTATGGATTCGCTGCGTTACTGGGTTACGGAGATGCGCGTCGATGGTTTCCGCTTCGACCTGGCGGCAACGTTGGCGCGGGAGCTTGACGACGTCGACAAGCTCGCCACCTTCTTCGACCTAGTCCAGCAAGACCCCATTGTCAGCCAGGTTAAGCTCATTGCCGAGCCTTGGGACATCGGCCACGATGGTTACCAGGTGGGCAACTTCCCGCCCATTTGGAGCGAATGGAACGGCAAGTACCGCGATACCGTGCGCGATTTCTGGCGCGGCGAGCCCGCTACCCTAGGTGAATTCGCCTCCCGTCTGACCGGCTCTTCGGATCTTTATGCCGATAATGATCGCCGCCCTACTGCCTCCATCAATTTCATCACCGCCCACGATGGTTTTACACTGCGCGACCTCGTTTCCTATAACGACAAGCACAACGAGGCCAATGGCGAAGATAACCGCGACGGCGAATCCTTCAACCGCTCCTGGAACTGCGGTGAAGAAGGCCCCACCGATAATGATGAAATCCGCAAGCTACGCCGCCGCCAAGTGCGCAACTTCCTGACCACTCTCCTGCTTTCCCAGGGCACTCCTATGCTCTCGCATGGCGATGAATTCGGCCGCACGCAGGACGGAAATAATAACGTCTACTGCCAAGACAACGAGCTGTCGTGGATGGACTGGTCCATGCTGGAGGAAGAAAAATCCGCCGCGATGCTGGGCTTTACCAAGCGCGTGCTGTCCATTCGCAACCACCACCCCGTCTTCCGCCGCAAGCGCTTCCTCGCCGGCGGCCCGCTCGGCGCGGATGTCCAGGAACGCGATATCGCCTGGCTGGTTCCTTCGGGCCGCCTGATGACCCAGGACGACTGGGACCACGACTTCGGCCGCGCCCTCATGGTCTACCTCAATGGCAATGCGATTACGGAAACCACCGCCCGCGGCGAGCGCATCACCGATGATTCCTTCATCATGATCTTCAATTCCCACGACGGCGAAATCGAGTTCACCCTGCCCACCAAGGATCTCGGCGCTACGTGGCGGCTGATGGTCGATACCGCCGATTCCGGTGGCTACCCCGCGGAGGAAACCCTCATTGAGGCAGAGGGTACGATCACGGTGCAGCCGCGTTCAACGCTGATTCTGCGTCAGATTGAACCGCCCATCTTCGATTCCTAAAGAAAGGCCCCTCGTGTCATTTCCCGCGCACGGCGCACTCATCGATGTCACAGCGGATAAACTCGTGCTTCACCGCACCCTGCTGGCCACCAGCCTCGGCGCCCCCGCCACGCAGGATATCCCGCTCGAGTCCATCGACACCGTGCGTGTGAGTGAACCGACCCCCACCGGCTTCGGCACCCTCGACTTGGGCAACGCCGGCACGATAGCCTTCGCCCCACACCAAGACCCGCAAGCCGTCGCCCGCGCCATTTCCGCCGCACAGCGCGGCGAAGCACCCTCCTCCGCCGCCACCATCCCCGGCCTCGATTTCACCGCCGTGGACGTGGAAACGGCCAACGATAACTGGGGCTCTATCTGCCAAATCGGCGCGGTGCGCTTCCGCGACGGCCAAGAGACCGCCTCCCGGTCCTGGCTGTGCACCCCTCCACCAGGCCTCGAGCACTTCGCGGATATTAACGTCTCCATCCACGGCATTACCGCGGACGATGTGCAAGGAGCGCCGGCATTTGCCGATGCCGCCAAGGAGCTCTTCGATTTCCTCGGCGGCGACGTGCTTGTCGCGCACAACGCCCAGTTCGATTCCACCGCCCTGCGCTCCGGCCTGCTTTCCGCCGGCGCCGAGGTGCCCACCGTGCCGCTGGCCTGCTCCCTCGCGCTGTCCCGCGATGCTTCCAAGGCCAAGGTTATTTCGGTGCGCAACCACAAGCTGCCCACCGTCGCCGCCCACCTGTCCGCGCCGGACTTCAGCCACCACGACGCCACCGAGGATGCCCGTGCGGCCGGCGAAATCATCGCCCGCTTGGCCGAGCGCTTCGGACACACCGGCAGCATCCGCGACCTATTCACCGCACGCGAATTCACCTTGGGCCGCCTCGATTCCGAGGCCATTCTGCCCGTCCTGCGTGCCCACACCGCCCCCACCTCCGGCGCGGATCTCGGCGCTGGGACCGACTTCCGCGACCAAACCCGTGCGGCCGGCTCCGCACAGAACAAGTCTCGCGGTCCCGCCCCGTGGCAGTCCGTAGCCACCCCGGACACAATCCCAGAGCCGAACCCCGACGCCGACCCGGAAGGCGCACTCTACGGACAGCACGTCACCCTCACCGGCGATTTCGAACCCTATGACAAGGGCGTGCTGTGGCAGGGCATCGCCGAGCGCGGCGGCCAAGTGGCAAAGAACGTCACCAAAAAGTCCACCCTGCTCATCGTGGGCGAATGGGCCAAGAAAACCTCCAAGGAAAAGCGCGCGGAGGAGCTGCAGGCCAAGGGCCAAGAAATCGACATCTGGCCGGCCGATAAGCTCTTTGCCGAGCTGCAACTCGACGCCGAGCCGCCCTTCTAGGCCCAACCGGGGAACCAAACGGCGGTTTCTCCAGTCCAATAAAGGCGACCGCACCCTACCGCCACTCTGGAGAACTCGCCGTGACCGTCGCCCTGCGCCCGCCTCGTCCCACCACCGCAAACCTGCTGCCTGCGCTCTTTGCCCGTTCCTGGCTGAAAGAACAGCGGCTTTCTGACGACGGCTTCTGCGACTCCCTCGCCACCATCCAGCTCTCCCCCAGCCTGTCCATGGCGCTGGTCTTTCCCGGCAAGCAGACCTTTCGCCGGCTCAGCCACCGGGGCCTCGCGGACATGGATATCTCCGCGCGCCGAGCATGGAACCATGCTTCCCATAACCTGCAGCGCGCCGCCCTCGATTCGCAAGGGCTGCGCTTTTGGACCCGCCCTGCGGCCTGCGAGCTTCCTTCCGCCGCCCGTTTCGGTGGCTTGCAGGTCCGCTCGCACGGCGCGCCCATTTCCTCTTGGATTGCCCACCCAGAGACCTTTACCGTGCTGGACAAGCACATGCGTCGCCTGCTGCGTTCCCACTCGCTGACCTACCTAGTGCCGGACTCCGCTACGCTCTTTGCCTTTGCCCACCTGCCGGACACCTATGCCCGCCAGCTGGCCGCCGATGCCGTCGCGCGCGTGCCCCGCCATCGCACCGTGCTCCACCCACGCCCGCTAGTATGGTCTAACGGATTCCCGCGGGAGTTATGAAAGGAGCACTATGCCGGAAAGTAGGATGTCACGGCTGAGCAACCAGTACCACGACTGGACGCGCAGCCACCCCACCGCCGCGGTAGACTTCCGGACCGCCATCGAGGACCTCCTCAATGACGCCGGCATCATCTTCGATCGCGTCTCTACCCGCGTCAAAACCTGGCCCTCGCTGAAGGCGAAAGCAAAAAAGCGCCGCGAGAACGGCGATTTTGTCTATCCCCAGCCCTGGCAAGAGATCCACGATGTGATGGGCGTGCGCGTGACGGTGTATCACTCCACCGCCATCCCCCAAGCGCTCAACGTCTTTGGGGAGTCTTTCCACGTGGAGCGCTCCGTGGACAAGGCGGCCGAAACTCGCATTTCGGGAGGTTTCGGCTATGGTTCCCACCACTTGGTGCTCACCGTGACCGAGGATAGCGCCGTCGCGATGGAAGAACTGGCGAACTATGTCGGCTGGACCTTTGAGGTGCAGATTCGCACCGTCCTGCAGCACGCGTGGGCGGAGTTTGAGCACGATATCCGCTATAAGCAAGGACCGAACCCTCCCTCGCCGGAGGTGGACCGTCTCTTTACCTTGGCCGCGGGGCTCATCGAGCTCGCCGACCAGCAATTCGATGAGATCGCCGCCCTCAAGGCCCCCGATACAGAAACCGACAAGGACGTCGAGCTTACCGCCGAGACCCTGCCGGGCGTACTCGCCATCATTTTGGGCAACCGCTTCCCGCTCTCGCGTTCGGAGCACTACCGCTTCTTGGCGGAGCTGCTGGAGCAAAACGGCGTGCGCCACTTGGGCCAGCTTGAGCAGCTGCTGGATGACACCGCCATTGCCCACGTCCACGACGCCATGCGCTACCGTTTCCGCCCCGGCCAAGTGCGGCTTATCGACGACCTCCTGCTCAACAAGTTTGGCAAACAACACATCGAGGCCACCGCCGAATCCGGCGACCGCCCAGGCCGCAAGCGGCGGCTTACTGCGCGCCTGAAAGCGCTGCGCGCTGCCCACTAACTACTCAGGATTTTCGGCCACTTACCGGAAACCGCCACGGAATTTCTCCATGTCGCGGCGTTCCTTCTTCGTCGGCCGACCGGCACCGCGCGGGCGCACCGGAACCGACGGCATAAACTCCTTGGGCGGCGGCGGTGGCGCATGGTCCGTATAGCAGGTGCGCGCGACGGGCGCGCCCACGCGCTTAGCGACGGTCGCTAAAACCTCGAGATCATGCTCGTGGTGGTTGCGCCATACGCGCACGCGGTCGCCCGGCACCACCTGTTGGGAAGGCTTGACGGCCTCGCCATTGATCTTCACGTGTCCGGCGCGCACGGCGGTCGCGGCCGCGGACCGGGTTTTAAACATACGAACGGCCCACACCCAGGCATCAATCCTGACGGGGCAGCCGCTAGGTTGCGGTGCCGGCATTTAGTACTGGTTGTGGTTCTCGTTGACGATTTTCTGGATCTTCAGCCAGTTATAGCCGCCACCTGCGACGGCAACGATGGCACCAAGTAGCATCCAAGCCCAGAAGTTAGCCGAAAGCACGCCGAGCACTACGCCCACACCGATGCCGCCGGCCACGCATACGACGGCGTTGCGGGAGTGCTTGCGCACCTGCTGCTTGCGCTGCGCAATGGGGTTATTCGGTCGTTGCTGCATACTCATGGTCAGGATCCTACCTCAACCCACGCGCTGCCGGCCTCTGCCGCTTCGAGCTGGCCCTGCGAGATCGCTGCCAGCGTAGCTTCCAGCTCATCCAGCCCGCCTGGGCGCACGGCCAGCGTAAAGGTCACCGCCGCCGCATACGCGGTATCGGTTATCTCGTAGCCGCGCCCGCGCAGGTCCGCTTCCACGCGCCCGGCCGTCGCATGCGGGCACTTCACCGCATAAAGCTCCCGACGCGCCCTGGTTACCGCGCGCACCTTCTCCATGGCCTCGCTCACCGCGCCGCCATAGGCATGCACCAGTCCGCCGGCCCCCAGCTTGATGCCGCCGAAGTAGCGCACGACCACCGCGCATACATCGAGCATGCCGGACCCCTTCACCACGTCCAGCATCGGCTTTCCGGCCGTTCCGGAGGGCTCGCCGTCATCGGAAGAGCGCTCCACCGGGTTCGCGCCGTCGACGTGAAAGACGTAGGCGGAGCAGTGGTGGCGGGCATCGGGAAAGCGGCTGCGGGCGGCGTCGATAAACGCGCGAGCTTCTTCCTCGTTGGTCACGCGGCCGATCAAGGTAATGAACCGGGATCGCTTAATTTCAATTTCGTGTTCAACCTGGCCCACTGGGCGACGATAAGAATCCTGCATTAGGCCACGAGGAATTCGTACTCGGGGGTGCCGGGCTTGAGGTACTGCACCGAAATCTTGGATTCTCCCATGCGCTCTAGCAGGCCGTCGAGGTCCTCGGCGCGGCTAAGCTGCAGGCCCACCAGCGCAGCGCCCGTCTCGCGGTTATTGCGCTTTAAGTACTCAAAGAGCGTGATGTCATCGGTCGGGCCCAAAATCTCCTGCAAGAAGTGGCGCAGCTGGCCCGGCTCCTGCGGGAAATTCACCAAGAAATAATGCTTCAGGCCGCGGTGGACCAAAGAGCGCTCCATGATCTCGGCGTAACGCAGCACGTCATTATTGCCGCCAGAAATCACGCACACCACCGTCGAACCGGGCTCCAGGTCCAACTGGTGCAGGCCCGCTACCGACAGTGCACCGGCCGGCTCCGCAATGATGCCCTCATTTTGATACAGGTTGAGCAGGTCCGTACACACCGCGCCCTCGGACACGGTGTCAAAGCTCAGGCGCTCGCGATTGGCGTCCAAAATCTCATAGGGCAGCGCGCCCAAGCGCTTTACGGCCGCGCCATCGACGAAGGGGTCGACCTCCTCCAGCGTGACCGGGCCGCCGTGGTCAAACGCCGCTCTTAGCGACGCCGCCCCCTCCGGCTCCATGCCCACCACCCGGGTGTGCGGTGCCATATCCGCCACGTAAGAGGTGATGCCGGAAATCAGGCCACCGCCTCCCACAGGAACGACGATGGTATCGAGAGACTTGCCCTTGGCCGAAAGCTGCGCCAGAACCTCCGCCGCGACCGTGCCTTGTCCGGTGATGGTATCGCGGGCGTCGAAGGGCTCGATGAAGGTGGCGTCGCGCTCGGCGGCGTCGGCATGCGCGGCCGCGGCTGCTTCATCGAAGTTGGCGCCGATCACCACCAGCTCCACCTGGTCGCCGCCATGGACCAGGATGCGGTCGCGCTTTTGCATCGGCGTGGGCTCCGGCACAAAAATCTTGCCGGCTATGCCCATCGTGCGGCAAGCATAGGCCACGCCCTGCGCATGATTGCCGGCCGACGCCGTAACAATGCCCCGGCCGCGCTCTTCCTGGGGAACATTCGACATACCGTTTAACGCGCCGCGAATCTTATAGGAGCGCACGTCCTGCAGATCCTCCCGCTTGAGATAGACCTCGCAGCCCGTCTCGGCCGACAGCCGGGCGCAGTACTGCAGCGGAGTCGGGGCGATTTCCGAGCTAATCCGCGCCTGCGCCTGCTGGATATCGGATGCATGGATGGTCGAATCAGTCATGTCTTGACAGTCTACCCATTCACGGGAAATTCACTGTCCTTTAGTTGCACCGTTACCTCCATCAGCAATAGTGGACATAACCATAAGAAAGGAATATCTATGCTCAAGCGCATCTCTCTCTGCGTTACCTCCTCCCTCGTCCTGGCCTGCGCCCCAGCCGCCCACGCCCACATTGTGGATAACGTGCTGGAACACTCCGCCCCCAACGCCGCGCTGCAACTGACCCCCATCGGTTCCCATGAATCCGGCGTGCTAGGCAAATCCGCCGCCGAAATCGTCGCCTACCACGCTGCGTCCCAGCGAATCCTCACCGTCAATGCGCGCTCCGGTGAGGTCGATATCCTTGACGCCTCCGATCCCACCCAGCCGCGCAAGATCGGCGCCATCTCCGCCGGCGGGGACAAGGAAATCAACTCCGTGGCCGTGCGCCCCGATGGCCTGGCCGTCGCCGCGGTACAGCAGGCGGACAAAACCGATAACGGCGAAGCTCTGTTCTTCAATGCCGAAACCGGCGAGGAGCTTGGGCGCGTAGGCGTAGGCGCCCTGCCCGATAACGTGCACCTCACCGCCGACGGCCGCCACGCGCTGGTAGCCAACGAGGGCGAGCCTTCCGACGCCCTCAATGCCGAGGGCACCGCCTACCTCAAGGACCCAGAGGGCTCCATTTCTGTCATCAGCCTGCCCGCGGACGTCGCGGCGCCCGCGCTTGGCGACGTCCACACGGCCGACTTCACCGCCTTTGACACCGCCGACCTTGACCCTTCAATCCGCGTTTTCGGCCCCTCCGCACACCATAACCTGCCCTCGCGGGACTTCGAGCCGGAATACATCTCCTCCGCGGGCGGCAAGGCCTATGCTACGCTGCAGGAAAACAACGCGATCGCGGTCATCGATATCGAGTCTGCCACCGTAGAAAAGATCATCCCCGCTCATATCGCAGACCACTCCCAGGTGCCGATGGATCCGTCCAATAAGGATGACGCCGCGGAGCTGCGCACCATTCCGGTCAAAGGCCTGTCCATGCCGGACTCCATCGGTGCCTTCGAGGCAGGAGGCCAGACTTATTTCGCCACCGCCAACGAGGGCGATGCTCGCGAGTGGGGAGGCTATACCGATGAAGTAGAGCTCAAGGACCTGGTAAAGGACGGCAAGGTCTGTGATGACCTCGAGCTTCCCGAGGGCATCGAGGACAAGAAGGTCGCCGGCAACCTCAAGCTCACCAACGCTTCTGGCTGGAACGAAGAAAAGGAATGCTTCGACGGCCTGTATTCCTATGGCTCGCGCTCCTTTAGCATCTACGACGCCGAGGGCAACGTCGTCTTCGATTCCGGTGCGGACCTCGAGAAAGTCACCAAGGATATGCCCGGCCTTAACTTCAACGCCGATAACGAGGATCCGGATTTCGATGACCGCTCCGATAATAAGGGACCAGAGCCGGAAGCCTTGACCATCGGCAAGGTTGGCGATCGCACCTACGCCTTCATCGGCGCAGAGCGCGTGGGCGGCATCTTTGTCTACGACGTAACCACCCCCGCCGAGGCAAAGTTTGTCACCTACGTCAACAATCGCGATTTCTCCGTTGGCTACGACGAGGACGATGTTGCCGCCACCACCCAGGCCGGCGACCTCGGACCAGAGGGCCTAGCCTTCGTTCCCGCCGCAGATTCCCCTACCGATAACGCACTCCTCATCGCCGGCAACGAGGTCTCCGGCACCACCACCGTGTTCTCCGTCAAGGACCTGCTTGCCGACGCCTCCGATAACACCGATTCCCCCTCCACGTCCGCGGGTTCCACTGGTTCCAGCAGCGGCAGCAGTGGCAGCAGCGTCGCTGCCGGCGTGGGCATCGTGGCCGGTTTGGTAGGTCTTGGTGCCCTGATCGGCGGGGCGCTGGGCTTCCTGCCGAAGACCGTCGACGAGTTCTATGCGCTGTTGCCGGCGCAGGTGCGCAAGCTTTTGCCATAGATCTTCTGGAATTTACCTGCTAAATTATTTGAGGCTAATACCTCTCACTCTAAAGGAGAACCATGCGCAACCGTCTCAGCACTTCGCTCGTCGCCGCCACCGCCGTGGCAGCGGGCCTTGTCGCACCAGCAACCGCTTCTGCCGCTGAAGAGCAGCCAAAGCAGCTTTCAGCTGAGTGCCAGGCCGAGGTCGACAACGCCAAGGAAGAGCACCTCGAGAAGATTAAGAACGGCGAGCTCGGCTCTTCCGCCCGCACCCCGCAGGAGCTCATGCAGGGCATTGCCAATGGCTACGGTTCTTCCGGAATGCCCAAGGAGCCGGACTGCGTAGCCAAGGAGGCGGAACAGCGCCAGATCGAGGCACTCGAGAAGCTTCCCATCTGGGGCTCTTCCACCCCAGAAAAGTTCCTCGAGGTCATGAGCTGGGTGACCGTAGCCGCCAGCCTCGTCGCTGCGCTGCTGCAAGCTTTCAACATGGTTGCCACGGTGAACCCGGCTGTGCTGGAGCCGATGAAAAACGCCCTCAAGCAGCTGGGCGTGCGCTTCTAAGCACTGAATAATTGAGCCGCTCCGGAGTTCCGGAGCGGCTTTGCGCGTTTTTAGAACAGCTCGCGGGTAGCGATATCAGCGCCCTCGACCAAGGACCGCAGCTTCGCCCACGCAATCTGGGGGTGCAGGCGGCCGCCGAGGCCGCAGTCGGTCGACGCGATGACGTTTTCGGGGCCGACTACCTCGGCGAATTGAATAATGCGATCGGCCACGAGGCGCGGATGCTCTACCGCATTGGTGGAGTGAGAGACCACGCCCGGGTAAATCACGGTGCCCTCCGGCAATGCGTGGTCCTGCCAGACGCGCCACTCATGCGCGTGGCGCGGCGAAGCGGCCTCGAAGGAGAATCCTCCGACCTCGGCACGCAGGATTTCCTCGACGATATCCGCAAAGGGCACGTCGGTAACGTGCGGTCCGTGCCAGGAGCCCCAGCAGATATGCAGGCGCGTTTGTTCCTTGGGCAGGCCGGCGATGGAATCATTGAGGACGTCGATGCGCTCGCGGATAAAACCGCGGAAGTCCTCCACCGACGGCTCCGGGTTGATTTGGTCCCAAGCCTCGGCCAGGTCGGGCGCGTCGAATTGCACAGTAAGCCCAGCATCGGTGATGGCCTGGTATTCGGTGCGCATGGCGCGGCCGACGTCGGCAAGCAGCTCATGCTCATCGTCATAGTAGCGGTTGGTCAGGCGTGCGGCCGAGCCGGGCGAAAGGGCGGCGATGAACCCGGGGGTGCCGGCTGGGAGGGCGTCGGCAAGCAAGCGCACATCGGCGGCGACTTCATCCTGGCCGATGTAGGTTACCGGTCCGGTGAACTCTGGGTTCGCCACCTTGGCGCGGCCGGTGAAGATGCCAGAATCCGGATCATTATAGGCCTCCGAGAACAACGCGCGGTCGCGGCGATCAATAAACGACGTCAGCCGCGGCTCACCCGGCTTGGAGCGCACCACCTCGGCCGATTCCCAGCGGTCGGTATCCGTCATCGTCAGCCCGCCCAGGCGGCTAAACGAATAATTCCACCACGCGCCATAATCCACCGCGCCAGAGGTGATATGGCCGTACTCTCCCTCGTTAATGATATCGAGTCCGAGATCGAGCTGCCGCTTGACGACGTCCGCCACCGCAGACTCCAAAATCCCCTGAAACTCCGCGACCGGCAGCTCCCCGCGCTGCAGGTTGGCTTCCAGCAGCTCCGGGGTGCGCGGCAGTGAGCCGACGTGGGTGGTGCGAATCTTGTTAACCATCAGGTTTTCTCCATCAATATAGACTGTGCTGTCTAGATTAGTGGAGGGCGCCTGCCGCCGCCGAGTTTAAATTCAGCCTAATATGCCCGCGCCCATGGTGGCCTTGAGGTCGCCCATGAGGTTGCCGGATCGCTCCACACGCAGGTGGTCGCCGAGGATCATGGTGGTGGACTCGGAGCCATCGACAAGCTCGAGGTAGACATCCGACTCGCCCTGGTTTTTGAGCAGGACCTGCTTGAGGCGGGCAATATTTTCCATGGTGCACTGATCCGTGCGCATGGTCAGCCGCAGAGGCAGGCCGGCGCCACCGCCAGGGCCCAGCTCCGGCACGCGGATATCGGAGCAGAACAGCGAGCGGCGCTCATCGCGCACCTTGACGTTCACTCGCGCGAGGATGATATTGTCCTCGACAATCTGCGGGGCGACGAGCGAGTACACCTTGTTGAATACCAGGATTTCCACCTGCGCGCCATTGTGGTCTTCCACCGTGACAATGGCCCACGGCGAGCCATCGCGCTTGGAAAAGCGACGGTCCACGCCCGAAATGATGCCGCCGATGATGAGCTCTTGGCCGTTATGCACCTCGTCGTTGAGGATCTTGGTCAGCGGCGTATCCGTCTGCGCGGCCAGCGCCTCCTCGAAGCCATCGAGAGGGTGGCCGGAAACATATAGGCCCAGCATCTCGCGCTCGAGGGCAAGTTCGTGTTTGCGATCCCAGTTGTCTTCCGGGATATCCAAGGCAAAGGCGTTGGAAGCCGCGTCGTCCTCTCCCCCGCCGATTCCAGCGAAGAGATCGAACTGGCCCTTATCCGCGGCCTTCTTGGTGGTTTGCACCGCATCCACCGCGTCCTCGTGGATGAGCATGAGGCCCTTGCGCGGGTGGTTCAAGTCATCGAAGGCGCCGGCCTTAATGAGCGCCTCTGTCACGCGCTTGGTGCAGGCGGCGAGCTCGATCTTGTCCAGGTAATCACTAAACGAGGTAAACGCGCCCTTGTCGTGGCGGGATTTGATGATGGATTCCACCACTTCCGAGCCGACATTGCGGATAGCGCCCATGCCGAAGCGGATATCCTCTCCCACCGCTTGGAAATCCTCTTCGGACTCGTTGACGGACGGCGGCAGCACCTTAATGCCCAAGTGGCGGCAGTCCGAAAGGTAAATGGCGGACTTATCCTTCTTATCGCCCACCGAGGTCAACAGCGCGGCCATATATTCCGGTGCGTAGTAGGCCTTGAGGTAGGCCGTCCAGAAGGACACCAAGCCGTAGCCCGCGGCGTGGGACTTGTTAAACGCGTAGGACGCGAAGGGCTCGATGGTGCCCCAGAGCGCATCCATGGCGGACTTGGAGTAGCCATTTTCTTGCATGCCGCCCCAGAACTTGTCGTACTGCTGGGCCAGCACTTCGGGCTTCTTCTTACCCATTGCCTTACGGAAGCCATCTGCCTCGCCGGCCGTGTAGTTGGCGACCTTCTGCGAGATACGCATGATCTGCTCCTGGTAGACGATGAGACCGTAGGTCTCATCCAGGATTTCCTTGAGCGGCTCTTCCAACTCCGGGTGAATTGGAGTGATTTCCTTACGGCCATTTTTACGATCCGCGTAGTCCCAGTGGGCGTTGACACCCATCGGACCGGGGCGGTAGAGCGCAAGGGAGGCCACAATATCCTTAAAGCCGGTCGGCTTCATGCGCTTGAGCAGCTCTTGCATGCCGCCGGAGTCGAGCTGGAAGACGCCCAGCGTATCGCCGCGCGAGAGTAGGTCATAGACCTTGGAGACCTTGGGGTCGTCGGCATGCAGCTGCTCTAGGTGGACTTCTTCGCCGCGGTTGCGCTTGATGTTTTCAATCGCATCGCCGATAACGGTGAGGTTGCGCAGGCCCAGAAAGTCCATTTTCAGCAGGCCAATGGCCTCGCACGCCGGGTAGTCCCAGCCGGTGATATAAGCGCCGTCGGCCGGGCGCTTCCACATAGGAATGTGGTCCATGAGCCGGACCGAAGCCATAATCACCGCACAGGCGTGTACGCCCGCCTGCCTGACGACGCCCTCCAAACCCCGCGCCGTGTCATAAATCTTCTTCACATCCGGGTCGGATTCCACCATCTGGCGGACCTCGGCGGCCTCGGAGTAGCGCTCGTGGTCCGGGTCCGTGATGCCCTTGAGCGGAATGTCCTTGGCCATGATCGCCGGCGGCAGCGCGCCGTTGATGCGGTCGGCCATCTGGAAGCCAGGCTGGCCAAAGTGCACCTTGGCCGAGTCCTTAATGGCCTGCTTGGTCTTCACCGTGCCGAAGGTAATCACCTGCGCCACCTTGTCTTCGCCCCAGCGCTCGGCCGCATAGGTAATCATTTCGCCACGGCGGCGGTCATCGAAGTCGATATCGATATCGGGTGCGGACGGGCGCTCAGGGTTCAAGAATCGCTCGAAAAGGAGATCGTGCTCCAGCGGGTCGATATTGGTAATGGTCAGCGCGTAGGCGACAAGCGCGCCGGCCGCCGAACCACGGCCCGGCCCCACACGAATGCCCACGGAGCGTGCGTGCTTAATGAGCTCGGCCACGATGAGAAAGTAGGACGGGTAGCCCTTCATCTCAATAACGGAGATCTCATACTTGGCGCGCTCGATATACTCCTCCGGAACATCCTGGCCGGGGAAGCGCTTTTGCAGGCCCTCCATCACCTCATGGGTGAGCCAGGAAGTTGGGGTGTGGCCCTCGGGGACGTCGGCAATAGGCATGCGATCGTGGGTGTGTTCTTCCCAAATCTCGCCGTAGTCTTGCACGCGCTCAGCAATCCACAGGGTGTTATCACAGCCATCTGGAATCATATCGTCCCAGGTCTCGCGCATCTGCGCGGCCGACTTAATGTAGTAGCCGGTGCCGCCGAACTTGAAGCGGTCCGGGTCCATGAAAGTCTTGCCGGTCTGCACGCACAGCATCGCCTCGTGCGCCGGCGCCTGGGACTCCAGCACGTAGTGGCAGTCATTGGTCACCAGCGGGGGCAGGTCTAGCTTGCGGCCGATTTCTAGCAGGCCATCGCGCGTGCGCTTTTCGATGTCCAGCCCATGGTCCATCAACTCCAAAAAGAAGTTGTCCTTGCCGTAGATGTCCTGCCACATGGCCGCGGCCTCCAGCGCCTCGTTGAACTGGCCGAGGCGCAGGCGGGTCTGGACGTCGCCAGAGGGGCAACCGGTGGTGGCAATGATGCCGTCTGCGTGCTCGGCGATGAGCTCGGCGTCCATGCGCGGCCATTTGCCCAACTGACCTTCATAGGAAGCCAGCGAAGACAAGGTAAAAAGGTTGCGCAGGCCGGTGGCGTTCTCCGCGATCATCGTTTGGTGGAGGTAGGCACCAGAGGCGGAGACGTCGTCGCGCTTTTGGTCCGGCGTGCCCCACAGCACGCGCTTTTTGTTGAAGCGGGATTCGGGCGCCATATACGCCTCGATGCCGATGATGGGTTTGACGCCGGCGCCGGTCATGCGGCGGTAGAAGGCATCAGAGCCATACATATTGCCGTGGTCGGTCATGCCGACGGCCGGCATTTCTTGGCGGACCACCTCGTCTGCCAGCATATCGACCTTGGCCATGCCGTCCAGCATGGAAAACTCGGTGTGGTTGTGCAGGTGGACGAAGGAGGAGTTTTTGGCCATGCGGCTCATCATAGCGGGGCGGTCAAAATGGGCTATTATTTTGTGATGCTCTACACGCTCGCCGCCTACATCATGTGGGGATTTTTCCCCGCGTTCTTCCCTCTGTTGCTGCCGGCATCGCCGCTGGAAATCTTGGCTCATCGCGTGTTGTGGACCGCGGTGTTGGTTACGGGATTTTTATTCCTCAGCGGCCGGTGGCGCGAAATGGCGCGCATGGACAAGCGCACGTGGGGTTGGCTTGCGGCCGCGGGTGTATTCATCACGGTCAATTGGGGTACCTACGTGGTGGCGATTAATAGCAACCACGTGGCCGATGCGGCGCTGGGGTATTTCATCAATCCCCTGGTGTCGGTCGCCCTTGGCATGGTGTTTTTGAAGGAACGACTGCGGCCGTGGCAGGCCGGCGCGGTGGGCGTTGCGGCCATCGCGGTGCTGTATTTGACGTTCTTTACCGGCCAGGCGCCGTATATTTCGCTGCTATTGGCGTTCAGCTTCGGCTTTTATGGGCTGCTCAAAAAGCAGGTTCGGGTGTCCTCGGCCGTCTCGGTCGCAGCAGAAGCCCTCGTGATGTCGCCGCTGGCGGTGGGCTACATCCTGTGGCTAGAAACAAGCGGCCAGGGCACTTTCGCCAGCGAGGGCGTCGGCCACGCGCTGCTTTTGGTCAGCGCCGGCTTGATTACCGCGCTGCCGCTTCTCTGCTTTGCGGAGGGCGCACGGACGCTGCGCTTATCGACGATCGGGATGCTCCAATACCTCACCCCCATCATGCAGATGCTGTGGGCGCTTTTCGTCACCCACGAGCATTTTTCGACGCACCGCTGGATCGGCTTCGGGATTATCGGCGTGGCCGTTGCGATTTACGTCGCCGACTTGGTGCGCATGGCTAGGAGCGCTTAAGTTCTTCGCGAGCAGCGCGGGCGCGGCGACGCGCCGCCTGTTCCTCTTCTGCCCGCAGCGCCCAGCGCGGCATTACCACGACGAGAAAGATGCCATAGACACACACGATCCCGGAAAACACCAGCGTCATCGACGTGCCGCCGGTGAAAAGACCGATAAAAAGCGCGATGCCGGATACCACCACCGCGACCCACGCGGCGATATAGGCAAACTTGTAATTGGGCATCCACTGCGAAAAGGGCTGTTTTGAGGCCATGGTCCTAGCTTAGGATCGCCACAACGCGCGACGCCTCAGTGACGCCGCGAAAATCACGTGGTGGGCCCGGTATCGACGAGGTCGGGTGGGGGCGGATCCCAGGGGTTGACCCAGCGCACCCCGCGGGAGGTGCGCTCGAAGCGGCCATTGCGCGGCGTGCCGGAGCGATGGTCATCATTGCGGCCATTGTGATAGGCACAGGCGGTGGTGAGGTTTTTCGCATTGGTCCATCCTCCGCCGGCCCAGCTGAAGATGTGGTGGACCTGGCACTCATCGGCGGGCTTACTGCATCCCTTGACCGGACAAGTGGGATTTTCCGCCGCAGCCATCATGAACTGCTTCCAGGTGGCCCCACGGCGCATGCGGTACAGGTTCACTGGGCCCTCTACGGGGTGGAGCAGGGTGACAAATCCCTCCTCGGCGAGCGCGCGCTGGGCCAATTCGGCACCGGTTATCTGCGCGCCATTGGTCATGGTCAGCACCACATCGTCGCTGCCATGGGCCACGCCGACCAACTTATCTAGTGGCACCACAACATTAGTGCGCACGGTAGAGGTAGAGGCGCCGGTGCGGAATAAAGAGGCGACGTCGGCAAGCGAGCCGGCACACTGGTGGAGTTCTGCAATCAGCGCGGAAGGCCCGGTGACAGACAGCGTCCACGGCTTTCCGGCAGCGCGGCGCCGCAACCGCACCCCCGGCTTGGGTTCGCGCGGCGCGCGCATCTCACGCAGCTTCTTGCGGGCACGCCTTTCCATCTCCCGCGTATCGCAGGCAATGTGGGTGAGTTCGGCGCGCAGGGCCCAGGCGCGGGCTTGGGTGGGCGCGCGCCGGGCATGCTTTTCGATGACCTCCAGCGTCGGCAGCGAATGCCGGTTGCGGCGGGCCCCATCTACCGCACGTCGTTGGCGGCGGCGAAAGCGTGTGGGCCCGAAATAGACCTGTGCTAGCTGCGCAATGGATTCTGCTTCGGCATCGGGCATGCCGGCGGCATTAAGGTCCGCGGCGGAGGCATCGGCGGCCTCGGCGAGGATATCCATCGCCGAGTTGAGTGCCGCAATATAGGCCCGAATGTGTTCCATGCCCTAGATGCTAAAAGCGCTGGGCGGCCACCGCGCGCCACAGGGTCCAGGAGGGCGATATTAGCTGGGAGGGCGGATGGCGAAGCTGCCCCAGGCGGCGTCGGCAGGTGCGGGCTCGACGGCGGCGACGGAGGGGGTGGAGGCGACGTCGGCAAGCTGGGCGCCCGACCCCCACACCACGGCCGCGCTCACCGCGGTGGGACGCTGCCCATAGGAGGCACCGATGCGGTCGAAAGCGCGCTGGATAACGGCGGCGCGGTCTTCGCCGGCGGTCGGTTCGGGGACGTCGATGGGGGCGGTGGAGCCGATAAGGATAGCGTCCATGCGCGGGGCTGCGGCAACGGCGGCCGCGGCTGCTACGGGTGGTAAGTCCTCGTCGAAGGTGACAAGGGCGTAGGCAGGCGCGTCTGGAATGTCATTGCCTGCCACGCGCGCAATATACTCCGCTCGCGATTCGCCATCCGGGCCGAGCTGATCGCCTTGCACCTGCGAAGAAGCCTGGGTCCCCAAGGCACCGAAGAGCGCAAGGGCGGCAAGGAAAAGCACCGTCAGCACCGCCAAGGCCGCTAGCCGACGCCGCCGGTAGACCTTCCTCATCCCCGCAAAACCTCCAAGGCGTGCTCGAGATCTGCCGGGTACGGCGCCGCAATCTCGAACCACTTGCTGGTGCCGGGGTGAGTAAAGCCGAGTTTTACCGCGTGCAGCCACTGGCGCTGGAGCCCAAGGCGCTTAGCCAGGTTCGGATCCGAGCCGTACATCGGATCGCCCACGCACGGGTGGCCGGTGGCGGACATGTGCACGCGGATCTGGTGGGTGCGGCCGGTCTCTAGGTGCACCTCGATGAGGCTGGCCTCGCGGAAGGCCTCGATGAGGCTGTAATGGGTGACGGCCGCTTTGCCGTCGTCAAGCACGGCAAATTTCCAGCCCGACTTGGGGTGGCGGCCGATGGGCGCATCAACGGTGCCCTCGATAGGATCCGGCAGGCCCTGCACCACAGCGTGGTAGGTCTTTTTTACGCTGCGGTACTTAAAGGCGTGCTTGAGCGCGGAATAAGCGCGCTCCGAGGAAGCCACGACCATCACGCCAGACGTACCCACATCGAGGCGGTGCACGATGCCTTGGCGCTCGGTCGGCCCGGACGAAGCCACGGTATAGCCGGCCGCGCGCAGCCCGCCGATCACCGTCGGCCCGTCCCAGCCCACGCTGGGGTGCGCGGCCACGCCCACCGGCTTATGCACGCAGATGATATCGGCATCGCTATAGAGCACGTCCATGCCCTCGACCAGCTCTTCGCGCGGCAGCAACGGCTTTTCTGGCTCCGGCAAAAGCACCGAAACCACGTTGCCGGAAATCAATCGCTCGGACTTGCCCAGCTCCTGGGAATCGATGGTCACGCTGCCCTCGGCGCACAACTGCGCGGTGGCGCTGCGGGAAAGGCCAAGGAGCTTGGCCAGGGCGGCGTCGGCACGCATGCCTTCTAGGCCTTCGGGAATGGGGAAGCTGCGCATCTGCCTATTCATGCTCGGCCTTCCTTTCCTCCAGCACCATGGCGATGATGAAGATCACCACGCCGCAGGTAATGGCCGCGTCCGCGATATTGAACACGGCGAAAGAGCCGACCGAAATATAGTCCACCACGTGCCCGAACCAGAAGCCAGGGGCGCGGAAGATGCGGTCGGCGAAATTACCCAGCGCGCCACCGGCAATGAGCGCTAGGCCCACCGCCTGGCCGGAGTGGGTAATGCGCGGGGCGGCAATGGCCACGCCGAGCACAAAGACCAGCTGGATGGTGGTAAAAAGCCACGTCGATCCCTCCCCGCCCATGGAAAAGGCGGCGCCAGGGTTAAAAAGCAGGGTAAACCGGAACCAATCCCCAATAACCGCCAGGGGCTCGCCCTCCGTAAGGATGGAGAGCATTATTTGTTTCACGGCTTGGTCCACCAGCGCCACGGCGATGACAACCGCGGCGATAAGTCCTGTCTTGCTCCTTCGTTTTTGACTCACCCGCTCTATTCTAAACGGGAGCGTCCGGTATTTTGGTAAGCGTGTTTCGAGTCAAAGTTTTTGCAGCCCTGACCACAGCCGCCGTAGCGCTTACGGCGTGTTCCTATGAAAAGCCGGGACCCACGGTAGAACAGCCCGTGGGCCTGACTATCGACGCCCCACGCGTCACCGTGGACAATCCCGGCACCGGGGAGAAAAAGCTCCTGGAATACCGGGATATCGACTCCACGCAGGACGTGAACTACCGCGTTACCGAGGGTTTTTCGCAGGACTTGCTCAAAAAGTCCGCGGCCGAGAAGTTTCAGGCCTCCGACGTCGAATCCACCACCACTACCCTGCCGCTATCGGCCAAGGTAGATAAGGCTAGCGAGGACGTTGAAGATCAGCTGCCCGCTACCCGCAATGCGTTCGTCACGGCCGGAGCCCCGGAATCTACCGGAGATAAAGACATCTCCTCAGCAGAGGGATTCCAATTTGGTTGGCGTGGCCAAAACACCGGCCAGATGAATTCCTTGCGCTTGGCCGCACCCCAGGACGCCACGGATGAAGCCCGCGGCGCCGTCGAACAGGCGATTATGAAGCTGACGGCGCTACCCGTGGTTTTCCCCACCGAGGAGGTAGGCAAGGGAGCGAGCTGGACGGTGGATTCGCGCGTTACCGGCGAGTCCACCCTGCTGCAGACCACGCGCTATACGGTCGCTTCCATCGAGGGCGACCAGGTCAAGCTCAACGTGGAGGTAGAACAGCGGCCGTCGCTAGGCGCGCTGTCCTTTGAAGGCCAGGCCCAGGGCACGGAGTTGGAGGACAAGGAGCTCAAAGTAGTGGACTCCAGCACCCAGTCCAAGGGCACCATCACGGTAGACCTGAGCAAGCCGCTGCCCGTGGGCGGTGACGTGTCTTTCGATACGAAGGTCATTTATGGCGCCGCCGGCTCGCAGCTGCGCGTGGTGCAGTCGAGCCTGACGGAGCTGAACTTTTCCTAGTTACTCGGCCGGGGCTTCCACAGGGGCCTCAGCTGGCGCCTGCTCGGCGCCGGCAGCCGGGGCGTCGCCTTCAGCCGGAGCAGCGTCGCCCTCGGCCGGCGCCGGGGCGGGTGCGGAGGCACTGGCGCCGGTATCTGCACACATCTCCGGAACCTGTTCCGGCGGCACGGTGTTTTGGATGAGCGTGCAAGCCCACGCCTTGGAGAGCTTCCAGGTGCCATCTTCGTACACGAACTCCACCTGGTCAGCGGTCTGCTGCTGGCCGTCAGCGGTGGTGAAGTTCACGGTGGTCAGCACGGACTGCGGGTCATAGCCCGGAAGCACAGGATCGACGACTTCGAACTCGGCACCGGATTCCTGCTTGGACTGTGCCATGGTGTCAAAGATTTCCGGTGCGGTCTCGCCGCCCTGCACGGTGGCGGTCTTTTCCTGCTCAGAGGCGTTCGGGTCGGTGGCCTTGGCCAAGATGGCGTTGAGATCCGCCGGGGACGGCAGCGCTGGGGCGGCGGAATCGCCGTCGGAAGAGGCGGATTCCTGCGCCTCGGTGTTGGTGGCGGCGGTATCGTCCTGCTCGTCGTCGGAAGAGCAGGCGGCCAGGGCGGTGGCCGCGGTCAGTGCGAGGCACGCGGCGCTAAACTTGCGGAATTTCACTTCTAACTCCTCACGTCTGGGTTCTAAACTCCCATCAGTTTACAGCTGCACCAGCTTTTTCCGGGCTGCGCCCGCCGCGTGGGCGAAGATTTCTTTAACCTTAGGTGCATGACCCGACTTGCTTTGATCGCCACCGGCGGCACGATCGCGTGCACCACCGTGGCCGATGGTTCCTTGGTTCCCACCGTCTCCGGCGCGGACCTCGCCGCTGAAATCGACGCCGAGGTAGTGGAGTTTCGCCAGCTCGACTCGTCATCTATTACTTTGGCGGACCTCGATGAGCTCATTGCGGTGGTCAACGAGCACACCGCGCGCGAGGATATCGGTGGCGTGATCATCACCCATGGCACCGACTCCATGGAGGAAACCGCGCTAGCATTGGAGATTTTCTGTAGTGGCACAAAACCCATCGTGCTTACGGGCGCGCAGCGCGCCTACGATCACCCCGCGGCCGACGGCCCCACCAATCTGCGCGCTGCCCGCGAGATTGCGGCCAGCGGGCGCCCTGGGGTTTTCCTCTGCTTCGGCGGCGAGACCATCCCGGCGCGCGGTGCGCGCAAGCGGCACACCAGTGAACTGCGCGGGTTTGAGTCACTGCCCGTTCCTGGCACCACCCCACGTTTGCATCCTGCCCCGCTGGCGTCGCAGCGTATCGAGATCATCCCCGCCTATCCGGGAGCGGGGCGCCTGCTGGTCGACGCCGCCGTAAACTCCCCCACTTCCGGTCTCATTGTGGAGGCCATGGGCTCGGGAAATATGGGCGAGGACATGGGCCGCGCGCTTGCCGACGCCCTCCACGCCGACCTCCCTGTCATCATTTCTACCCGCACACCCTATGGCCCGACGGCGCTGGCTTACGGTGGAGACGGTGGTGGCGCAAGCCTGGGGAAACGTGGTGCCATCAACGCCGGATGGTTCCGACCGAGCCAAGCGCGAATCCTGCTCGCGGCGGCGTTGGCCACCGGCACCGATCCGGCGGAGCTGTTTACCCAGGAGGGCTAGTCCTCGCTGGTCAGCCAGTCCTGCCAATCCAGTGAGTCGAGCGGGTCTGCTGGCACGAGCGCGGGATCGTCGGCCGCGAAGGATGTGGTGCGGCCGGGACCCGTGGTGCGGGTTTCAAAGCGCACGCTCACCACCCCGTGGCCGGCGCCTTGAATCCAACCGTGGCCGTAATCGGGGTGGAAAACATCCTGCGTAGCGTGCCACTGGCTATCGGTTTCTTCTTCCACCGTTACCGTAGGCGCTGGAATGGCCGGTGTTGCGTCGTCGCTCACCCCAGTCTCATAGTCCGTATCCGCCGGTGCAGGACGCACGATCTCACGGTCGAGCTCCGGAAAAAGCACGTCTTGGCGAGCGGCCTCTAGCCCGGAATAGCTCACCCCTACCAGGCGGATGGGCCCCAGCTCATCGGGGTAGCGGGCAAGCTTGAAGGCGGCAGCGGTAAGCACGGCGGCGTCGTCAGTCGCGTAGGGCAAGGTGGTCGAGCGCGATTCGATATGAAAATCCGCCATGCGCAGCTTCACCGTTACGGTGCGCGCGCCGCGCCCGTCCTTAAGCAAACGACGGTGAGCGCCCTCCGCCGCGCGAGTGATGGCTGCATCGACCTCGGGGCCAGTCTGCAAGTCTTTCGGGTAGGTGTGCTCGGTAGAAATCTGCTTAGAAATAGCACGCGGCGCCACCTCACGGTCATCAATGCCGCGGGCCAGCTGCCAGAGCTGCAGCCCCACCACACTGCCGATAGAAATCTCTACTTCCTTGCGCGTCATCGCCGCTAGCTGCCCAATGGTTTCTACGCCGATGGACTTGAGCTTCGCCCCGGTCACCGGACCGACTCCCCACAGCTTGTTCACCGCAAGGGGGTGCAGCATATCTAGCTGGCGCTCCGCCGGGATAACAAAGGTGCCATCAGGCTTCGCTTCGCCCGATCCAATCTTGGCGAATTGTTTGCCCGATCCCGCCCCAATGGAGCACGGCAGACCCGTCTCTTCCCGAATGAGCCCGCGCAGCTCATCAGCCCAGCGCTTGACCTCCTCCGCGCTCGCCCCTTCTAGGGCGGCGGGTTCCATAAAGGCCTCATCGATGGAAAGCTGCTCGATGACCTCCACGTGTTGCGCGATGATGCCAAATACGCGCCGCGACGCCGCCGCATACACCGCCCGGCGCGGCTGCACTACCACCGCGCGAAGTCCAACAAGCTGCTGCGCGCGATACATCGGCATGGCCGAATGCGCGCCGTACTCGCGCGCCTCATAGGAGGCGCCGGCCACCACGCCGCGCCCACTGGTGCCTCCCACCAAAACGGGACGCCCCTGCAGCGTAGGCCGGGTCAGCTGCTCGACGGAGGCGAAAAACGCGTCCATGTCGATATGTAAAACCCAGCGTTGCATGCGGCCCAGTCTAATAGGCGTACCTCCACATGCACTCCTGGATGTTTGCATGCCGTTAATTAAAGCTTTAATTTCCTTCCATCTCACCGCCACCCGCCCGTAAAGTCATCTATTTAGGTTTTCAAAGACACTTTCTCCAGAAAGTAACCCTCAGCCTATGAAGCCTCCATAGTTGCACACGGAGTCCACAACTCGCCTCGCTCCTTACTGTCCGAGCCGAAGATATCGACACCACAGCCCTGAGGAAACAATCGCCATTGCACGTATTTCCCCTCGTCTTGGTAGCACAAACGAAAGGCCGCACATGCCCGCTAGCATCTTCGTCTTTTCAGATCTCCACTTAGGTCTCCCTGGCGCTCCTGGGGTGGACTGGGCCCTGCAGGCATTCGAGGTTGCTGCCAATAGAGGGGCCACGGCGTGCGTGTGCTTGGGCGATATCATTGACCGTAACGCTAACTCGGCCGAGTTTGTACCTCAGGTCCGCACCGTTATGGCCCATGCTGTCACTCTGTTCAGCGAAGTCCGCTTCATTTCCGGCAACCACGATACCCACCACAACCTGGACTTCCCGCCCGAGGTCACAGTCCACGGCACGCAGGTGCATACCTTTCACATAGGAAACACCACGGTTCTAACCGCAGCGGTGGCCACCGATCCGGACCCGCGCCGCCTCCAGCTTCCTCCCCGCCGCAGCAACGGCCCCGTCCTCGGCCTCCTACATTCTTCCGTCACCGGTGAGTTTTCTAAAGGCACCTGCCTACCGCTTTCCGTGGCTGAGCTACAGGCCTGCGAGGCCGATGCCTGGATACTTGGGCACGTCCACACCCCGCACACGCTTGCCGACGCCCCCTTCATCGGCTGGGTCGGCATGGGGCACGGCTTACTCTTCGACCCTGATACGTGCCACGTCACACGTTTGTATTACTAGATTCGTTCCCCACAAATCCCACTCATATTTTTGCTTGCATGCAGGCTTGCATGCAAGATGGATGCATGTCCAATGAACGAATGCAGCCCGCCGCGGAGCGCGCCTATGACTTCGTCAAAGAGAAGATCATTGACGGTTCCTTCGAGCCCTCGCAGATGCTTTCCGAGGCCTCCCTGGCTACCGAAATGGGAATTAGCCGCACCCCAATGCACGAGGCTTTCCTGCGCCTAGAGGTCGAAGGCTTTCTACAGCTCTACCCCAGGCGTGGTGCGCTCATCGTGCCGATCAGCCCGCAGGAAATTCGCGAGGTCTATGAAGCACGCTTGCTCGTAGATAGGCACTGCGCTGAGAAAATCTGCGCCATGCCTGACACCGAGCGCGCGGACATCGCTGATCAGCTAGACGCGACCATCACGGAACAAGACGCTGCGTTGGATGGCGCAGACCTGCATGCCTATACGCATCTTGATGCGCGTTTCCACCAGATCATCATGGATGGCGGTGCCAATACCCTGCTGGCTGGGCTGGGACACCAGCTGCGCGAACGCCAGCAGCGTTTTACCGCTACGGCCATTGGCCGCAACGTAGCCCGCGCCCGCACCTTCGTGGATCAGCACCGCACGCTTGCCGATGCCCTCCGCGCCGGCGACCTCGACGCCTACCTTTCCGCATTGGACACCCACCTAAGCAACTCGAGGAATCAACTATGACCGAAAAGTTTGCCAAACACTCATGGTTTCCCGTCGCTGGCAGCATGGTCGCTGTCGCGTGGGGCGGCAATGAGTTCACCCCTCTCCTAGTTATGTACCGCGAGGAGTCGCACTTCTCGCAGGTCACCGTCAATGGCCTCTTGGCCGCCTATGTGCTCGGCATCGTGCCGGCGTTGCTGATTTCTGGCCCGCTTTCGGACTACATTGGCCGCCGCCCCACGATGCTGCCTGCCGCGCCGCTGTCACTGTTGGGTTCTTTCCTGTTATCCATCGCGCCGAACGAGCCGCTCGTCATCGCCGTGGGCCGCATCATGTGCGGCTTGGCTTTGGGCATCGTCATGGCTGTCGGCTCCACATGGGTGGCAGAGCTCATCACCCGCGCTGGCGGCGATCCAGCTGCCGGGCCGCGCCACGCCTCCATGTGCCTGACCTTAGGTTTCCTCATCGGCGCCGGCCTCGCATCGGTACTTGCCCAGTGGGGTCCGTGGCCCACCCACTTAGCGTATATCCTGCACATCCTCCTCACGGTTGCCACCGCCATCTGGTTGATGAAGACACCGGAGACTCGCCCACCGCGTGGCGCCACGGTAAAAGACACCTTCCTTGACTTAAGCATCCGCGACATGCTGCGCATGCTGCACATTCCCTCCGCAGCACACCGCCGCTTCGTGCGCATTGTCCTGCCAGTCGCACCGTGGGTCTTCGGCTGCGCTGGCGCCGCCTATGCCCTCCTGCCCCAGCTTTTATCCGAGTCCGCCGGCGATGCCCCCATCGCTTTCTCGGGCCTGATGACCGTTATCACCTTGGGCTGCGGCGTCGGCATCCAGATGCTCGGCAAGGTCATCGATACCAGCCGCTCCGCCCGCGCTTCCGCAGTTGCCATGGGCGTTATCACTGTGGGCACCATCCTCGGCGCGGTTGCCTCCCATACTCGCTCCCTGCCGCTCGGAATCGCCGGCGCGGCGGTCATGGGCGCAGGCTACGGCCTCGCCCTGGTCGCCGGTCTGTCCGAGGTCCAACGCATCGCCCGCGCCGAAGAACTCGCCGGCCTCACCGCCGTCTACTACTCGGTGTCCTATACCGGCTTCTTTATCCCCATGGCCTTCAGCGCACTCGCGCCGCTGGTCGGCTTTACCACCCTATTCCTCATTGGCGCCGTGCTCGCAGTGTGCTGCCTCATTAACGTGGTCCTCGGTTGGCGCGCCCACCTGCCTGGCCCGGTCCGTTAAGTCCTATCACTCATAAAAATTGCCCAGCCGCACTGGCTGGGCAATCATTTTTTAGGTGGCAACGTACGCGCTACTGCTTGACGACGGTAGCGCTAACCCCCTTCACCACCTCGTGCACATCCGCACCATCGAGCGCCTCGGTGGTCACCTGGAAATCGGTGGCGAGCACTTCACCGGCGATGTGGTCGGCGTGACGCTCCGCCCAGGCCTTCTTCTCCTCGGGGACAGAGAGTACGGCCGCGATGCGGTCCGAGACCTCGAACCCAGAAGCCTTGCGGGCATCCTGGAGGCCGCGGATAACGTCCGCCGCCCAGCCTTCGGCCTCGAGCTCTTCGGTCACCTCGGTATCGAGTACTACCAGGCCGTCAAGACCTTCGATACGCGCGGTCGACTTCGGATTCGCTGCCTGCAGGCGCTCGGTGTACTCATCCGGGCCAAGCACGATATCGCCGTCCACTACAACCTCTTCGCCGCGGCGTTCGTAGTTGCCCGCCTTGAGGTTCTTGATGGCGCGCTGCACGTCCTTGCCCAAGCGCGGGCCAGCGACCTTCGCGTTACAGACAACCTGGAAGGTGCCTACCGAATCGACGTCGTCAGTAAGCTCAACTTCCTTGACATTGACCTCGTCGCGAATGATATCGACAAAGTCTGCCAGGCGCTGCGCCCCGTCGAGGGCCACCGTCAGCTTCGGCAGCGGCAAGCGGTTGCGCAGCTTATTGGACTTGCGCACCGAGGACGCTGCCGAGGCCACCGCGCGGGTCGCATCCATCGCAGAGACGAGATCTGCATCAGACGGGTAATCCGCGGCCTGCGGGTAGTCTGCCAAGTGCACCGAACGCTCACCGGTAAGCCCGCGGTAGATAACCTCCGCCACGTGCGGTAGCAGCGGTGCCACCACGCGAGTCACAGTCTCCAGCACGGTGTACAGGGTATTAAACGCCTCAGGATGGGCGTCCTCGCCCTCCCAGAAACGATCGCGCGAGCGACGGACGTACCAGTTGGTAAGGACGTCGGCAAACAGGCGCACCTCTTCGGTTGCCGTGGCGATATCGGTATCGGCAAGCGCCGCGTTGACATTGGCCACGACATCGTGGGTCTTAGCCAAGATATAGCGGTCCAAAACATGCGCGGAGCTGGTGTCGAACTTTGCTTCCTTCTCTGCGTAGAGCTGCAGGAAGGTATAGGCATTCCAGATAGGCAGGATAGCCTGGCGCACGCCCTCGCGAATGCCCTGCTCGGTCACGATGAGGTTGCCTCCGCGCAGGATAGGCGAGGACATCAAGAACCAACGCATGGCATCCGAACCATCGCGATCAAAGACCTCGTTGACGTTCGGATAATTGCCCTTTGACTTAGACATCTTAAGGCCATCGTTGCCCAGCACGATGCCGTGGGCCACGACCTTCTTATACGCCGGGCGATCAAAAAGCGCGGTGGACAGCGCGTGCATCACATAGAACCAACCACGCGTCTGACCGGAGTACTCCACAATGAAGTCGGACGGCGAGTGGGTTTCAAACCATTCCTTGTTTTCGAATGGGTAGTGCTTTTGCGCAAACGGCATCGAGCCAGACTCAAACCAGCAATCCAGCACGTCTGGCACGCGGCGCATCATCGACTTACCGGTCGGATCATCCGGGTTCGGGCGCACCAACTCGTCGATATGCGGACGGTGCAGCGACTCCGGACGGACACCGAAATCGCGCTCCAGCTCGTCCAAGGAGCCGTAGACATCCATGCGCGGATAGTTGTCATCATCGGACATCCACACTGGGATAGGTGCACCCCAGTAGCGGGTACGGGAGATATTCCAGTCGCGCGCTCCCTCGAGCCACTTTCCAAACTGGCCATCCCGGATATGCTCCGGCAGCCACTCAATCTCCTTGTGGTTAAGCTCCACCATGCGGTCGCGGAACTCCGTCACCTTCACGAACCACGCCGGCAGCGCCATGTAGATAAGCGGCTCGCCCGAGCGCCACGAGTGCGGATAGGAGTGCTCGATGGTGACGTGGCGCACCACTCGCCCAGCAGCCTTCAGGTCCTTAATGATGTCCTTATTCGCATCAAAGACCAGCTGGCCTTCATACGGCGGAACCTGCGAGGTGAACTTGCCGTCCTCATCCACTGGGATAACCAGCTCGATGTCGTACTGGTTGGTGGTATTCATATCGTCTTCACCAAACGCAGGAGCCTGGTGTACCACACCGGTGCCGTCCTCCGTGGTGACGTAATCGGCGATCAAAACCTGGTAGGCGTTGCGCAGATCCGGGAAGAAGCCGAAGATCGGCTCATAAGTAAAGCCCTCGAGTTGCGCGCCGGTAAAGGTCTCCAGCACCTCGGCCGCCCCTAGTTCCTTCTCCAGGGTGGCCAGCAGGTTTTCCGCCATGATGAAGGTACGGCCAGCGAAATCACCCTCCGTAGCCTTAAAGAGCACGTAGGTAACCTCTGGATGAACCGCCAAGGCCTCGTTCGAAGGCAAGGTCCAAGGGGTGGTGGTCCAGGCGAGGAAGGAGGCGTCGGCAAGCGCAGGGTGTTCCGCCAACGTCTTTTCTGCCGCGCTTCCCTCGCGCGCGCCCTCCACTGGGAAGGTAACCGTCAGGGTCGGATCCTGGCGCATCTTATAGGAATCATCCAGGCGGGTCTCCTGATTGGACAAAGAAGTGTGCTCCGCCCAAGAGTACGGCAGGACGCGGAAGCCCTTGTAGATCAAGCCCTTGTCATAAAGCTCCTTGAACGCCCACATGACCGATTCCATGTAGTCGATATCCATGGTCTTGTAGCCGTTTTCAAAGTCCACCCAGCGGGCCTGGCGGTTGACGTACTCTTCCCACTCGTCGGTGTACTCCAGCACGGACTTGGCGCAGTATTCATTGAACTTTTCCAAGCCCATGTCCTCGATCTGCGCCTTTTCAGTGATACCCAGCTGCTTTTCCGCCTCCAGCTCGGCGGGCAGACCGTGGGTATCCCAACCGAAGACACGAGGCACGTAATTGCCAGCCATGGTGCGATAGCGCGGGACGATATCCTTCACATAACCGGTCAACAGGTGGCCATAGTGCGGCAAGCCATTTGCGAATGGAGGGCCATCATAAAAGATGTACTCTGGGCAGTCCTTGGTCTTTTCTAGCGAAGCCTGGAAGGTATCATCCTGCTTCCAGTACTTCTGGACTTCCTCTTCCATATCTGGGAAGCGGCTGGAGCCGCCAGTCATGTCGACCTTGGGGTAAACCTTTTTCGCCATAATTATCCTTCACTCTTAACACGGTGCAGGGACGCGCCATCAAGGCTCGCGGTACCACCCTGCTTGAGCCCGAAGGCTCCGCTTCGTTTCGGTGAAGGAGTTGACGGTCCCACCCGTTCAGTTCTACTGGGCCACACTGGCTGTTCTTCTGAATTGCTCCCCGGTGATGGCCGGATCACTGCGTGTAGGCCACAGTATAGCGCCCCAGAATCTTCGTACACAAGAAGTTATCCACAGGCTAAAAATTTTCCCTTGTGGGGGCTTGCGCGGGGAAATAAATTGTGAATCGTGAACGCGCTAGATACTTACCTCGCAGCCATGGCACCCGGGATGGACATCGTCCTCGGGTGCGCAGGCATGTCTGAGGACGACCTCTGCGCGCGAGGCGCCGCTGAAAAAACGGCCCGCGAGTTGGCATTGCTAAAAGAGGCGTACTGCGGCACGACCAAGTTCACTAGGAAGCGTCGTCGTGCTATCGAAGGTGCCCAGCACAATGGGCATTCCATCGTTGCTTTATCCATCATTGAAAAGTATGCGCGCAAGATGCCTACGCTTTTTGACGCCTGGGTCCTCCGCGAACAGCTATGCACCACCAAGGCCACAGCAGGGGCGCTAGAAAAGCTGGCCCAGTCCAAGGTCCCGAAGAAAAAGCGCAAGGTGAAGCCTGGTGTACGCATCATCAGACGCAAGGATGCGCCGTGGACGCTAGCGATCGATGGCTCGTCTTCGTTTATTGCGGACCTCCACGCGGCGGTGGAAAACCAGGATAAAAAGCCGCTGGATGTGGTGGAAGATACCTTCTTCGGCAACAATACGGGGCAACGAAGCACCGTGGTAACCAACGTCATCGTGCAGCTGGAGGACTACGTGCGCATCGTCAACGGTGACGGTGAAGAAATCACCTTGCAGATGACCAACGGAGCAACGCTTACGGGTGCGCAATATGTGCGCCGCGCATTAAAGGAGCAGGGGCTCATTACCCTGCTGAGCCCCTATGAAGGCGCGGTGAACCTGTACCGCACGGAGCGCTTCGCCAATACAAAGCAGCGGTTGATGGCGGGCGCGGAAAACCCGGTATGCCCATGGCCGCGCTGCGCTAAGCCTGCCGACGAATGCCAAATTCACCATCTGGAGCCGTGGTTGCACGGTGGATTGACCAATATCGCGAACTTATCCACAGCTTGCGCGTACCACAATGGCGCCAACGATGACGATCCCAATGCCCCTCCGCTGCGCGGGCGACTTGCCCGTACCAACGGACAGATTCAGTGGCAACCGCCCGATTGCTAGAACCCGACTGCGAAATAAGGCGCTTCGTGCGCCTTATTGGCATGCCTGCAACCGAAAGCTTGCGGTCTCGCGGCGTTAGTCCTCGCGGAAGGCCGCGCGCAGAGCCTCTTGTTCGGGGGATTCAGTTGCTTGGGCTTTGTCAGCGCGATGCTTATGCGCCCAGTCCAGGATGAAACACACGAGTCCGAGTCCAGCAGCGGCGAAAACGATATACAACGACCAGTCGGCTCCCGAGATAACGAAGTTGACCAAGGCCACGAATGCCACGAGGGCGAGAACTAAAGCGGCAACGAGCACAGTGGTTCCTTTCGGTAGGAGCGGGCTAAAGCACGACGGTCTAAAACAACAATAGCGCCCCCGCCGCGGTGGCGGAGGCGCTACGAAGAACGGGGTGGCTTAATTGTTGCCAGCCTCGCCGTTCGGTGCGGCGGTGCCGCGGGTAGCCAACTCTTCCAGCTGAGACTCGAGGAGGGTCTTCAGGCGAGTGCGGTACTCACGCTCGAAGGTGCGCAGCTCGGAGATGCGAGCCTCCAGTGCGGTCTGCTGCTGTTTGACGGTGTTCATAACCTCGGTGTGCTTGCGCTCGGCATCGGCCTGCAGCGAAGCGGCCTTCTCCTCTGCCTGGCGGATTTGTGCCTCAGCGCGGGAGGAAGCATCAGACTCGGTCTGCTTTGCCTTAGCCTCAGCGTCAGATATCAGCTTCTTGGAGCGGGAATCTGCATCCTGCAGCTGGGCGTCGTACTTCTTCTGGGCGTCGGCAAGCTGTGCCTTGGAGCGGGAATCTGCATCGGCCAGCTGCTTCTCAGCGGCAGTGCGTGCCTCGGACAGCATGGACTCGGACTCCGCACGAGCCTCGGAGGTCAGGCGGTCTGCCATCTCCTGTGCCAGCCCCAGAACGCGGGCAGCCTGCATGTGGGTTTCTGGGGTAGCCAGGCCATCGGCGGTCTGAGCAGCACCAGCACCTGCGATACCCGCAGCCGCTGCACCAGCCTTGGAGGAACCAGCTGCGGAAGCGGACTTCTTCAGTTCTTCGTTTTCCTTCTTGGAAGCCTCGAGGTCCTTCTTTGCCTGGGCTGCCTCAGCGCGAGCTGCCTCGGCGTCCTTCTTGGCCTGAGCCGCCTCATCGCGGGCTACCTTCAGGTCTGCGGAAGAGGAAGCAGCAGCGGAGCCAGACGCCTGTGCCTTGGAAGCCTCAGCCTGAGCTGCCTTAACCTGCTCCTGTGCCTTCTTGGTCTCTTCCTTGGCACGGGAAACCTCGGACTTGGAGTCCGCCAGCTTGGTTTCGTACTCGGCGCGCAGCTTAGCCTCAATCTCCTTGCGCAGCGCAGCCTCATCGGTGCGGGTGGAAGCCGCAGTTGCGGTACCAGCAGCACCGGCGCCAGCACCCGCCTTGGCCTGGGAGTTCAGATCGCTAACCTGCGCCTGCAGGTCTTCGTTCTCATCCTGCAACTGGGCAAGGGCGTCCTCTACGAGGTCGAGGAACTGATCCACCTCGTCTTCGTTGTAGCCGCGCTTGCCAATCGGCGGCTTGCTGAACGCGACGTTGTGAACATCAGCTGGTGACAGTGGCATGTCTTCTCTTCCCCTTCAGGTTGGTACAACCCCGGAGCTTCCAGGGCCTTAGGAGTGCGGTTCAGGTCTAACTAAACCTTCCCCACAAAGGTACATGTGGTTCATAATACGGGTTATCGCGATTTATCGTAACCAAACGCCCACAATAATCGACGCCCCGCCGAGTCTCAACGTTTACCACAGGTTTCGAGGCGACGGGGGTGTTAAGTCAGAAAAATCATCTGCAAGATCAGTGTGAGTATCGAGAGCAAGACGAACAGTACAAGCACCGATACATCAAGCGCTATGCCACCCATTTGCAGGGGCGGGATCAGGCGCCGCAACGCCTTGACCGGCGGGTCCGTAATTACAAACAAAGGCTCCGCTATAACCATGAACCAGCGTGGAGGGTTGAACTGCCGCGAGAAGGACTGGATCATCTCAATAATGATGCGGGCGATGAGCACCCACGTGTAGATCCGCACGAGCAGGATAAGAATAATTCCGAGTTGTGTCACAATGACCGAGCCTATCGAATAAACCCCCGCGGGTGCCCAATCGGCACCCCGCGGGGGCTAAATGAACCGTGCCGCTCTAGCGCAGGCCTGCGGCACGCTCGAGTTCGTGCTTTGCAATGTCTGCAGACTTAGGCACGATGGAAAAGACTTTGCGCTCAGTGTCCATGCCCTTGGTGAGGTTGAGCATACGGCCCTCCAGGCCGAAGCAGAGACCGGCAGCGAAGTCGATGAAACGCTTGGCGGTGGCCTTTTCGGCGTCAGTCAACTCGAAGACCACAGCATCACCGTCGCGGAAGGGCTCGCCTACCTTGGCGGCATCATTGAAAGACGTCAACGAAATAGCCACGATAGTCGGAACGAATTCCTCGTGTACTGGCGCCGGCTCATAGGACTGCGGGGCGCGGCGAGGTGCGTAGGCCGAGGAGCTATTTTCGGAGTAACGCGGCTCCTCGTTGTAGTAGGCATCGTCTTCTTCGATATCCACCGGGCCCAGCCCGAAGAAATCCTTCGTCTTATCAATGAATGACATTTTTGGGTCTCCCTCTGACCTAAATTTGTACAAGTCTAAACGCGTAAAATGTGTCTGGTGTGACTCATGTGATTTACGCTGTGAAATGCGCTTTTGCGATGTTTTTAACCTACTGGCCGCGGTCCCATGATGCTGGTTCCGACACGCACGATATCGCTGCCCGCAGCAATTGCCTCGGCCATGTCCGCACTCATGCCAGCAGACATTTTCAGCGGTCGATTGAGATCAGACGATAAGCGATCTACCTCTCCACGCACGTTCCGGAATACCTCACCTGCGTCGGCGTCGAGAGGCGGAACAACCATGAGTCCGGCAAGTTCCAAGTGCTGCGCGTCTTCTACGGCACGCACGACCTCATCGAGTACGTCTGGAGTTACACCACCACGAGCCCCATCGCCGTCGACGGAGACTTGGATGAAAACTGGCAGATTACCTTCGCGCTCGCCTCGTTCCTTGGCTAAGGAAACGCCTCGCTCCAGTGCGTGGGCGAGTTTGAGGGAATCAAGCGAATGCACGCTGGCCGCCCATCGGGCTACATGGTTGGCTTTCTTGGTCTGGATTTGGCCAATCATGTGGAAACGCAGCTGCGGCAGCTCAGCGGCCTTGGCACGGGCCTCTTGTTCCCGGTTTTCGGCGACGTCGGTAACTCCTAGATCTGCCAGCAGGGAAATATCCGCAGCTGGGTGAAATTTCGTCACCGGCAACAGCTGCGGCGGTTTCCGCCCTGACTGCGCTGCTAGCCTTTCAATCTCGGCACGGGTGTCCGATAGGTTGTGTTCTAGCTGTGCCTTTCGGTCTGACATTACTTAGCCTCCAACCAAATTAGTCCAGCCTGGCGGCCGGTGGTTCCTTCGCGCCGATAGGAAAAGAAGTCTTCGTCTTCAATGGTGCAGCGCGGGTCGGATTCAATCGCGGTGATACCTAGCCCCATGAGCTGGCGAATCAGCCCTGCGCGCACATCGATGCCCCACGTGCCCTTCGACGTCCGAGTCTTGGAGCCGGGCAGGCGACGCTCGACGTCAGTGGCCATTTCCTCGGGCACTTCATAATTCTTTCCCAAAGCAGCCGGCCCCATAACCACCTGAATGCGCTCGGGCTGTGCGCCAAGCTTCTGCATTTCGCGCACGGTATTGACCACAATGCCGTTGCGGGCGCCCAAGCGGCCGGCGTGGGCGGCAGCAATGACGCCAGCGGCGACGTCGACAAGCAGCACCGGCGTGCAATCCGCAACGAGAACGCCTAGCCCGAGGCGTCGCTGGGTGGTGACAATTGCGTCTGTGGCTGGCACGGGCTCGTCCTGTGGACCATCGACGACGGTGACGGTATTGGTGTGCAGCTGTTCCATCCACACGATGTCGTCCAGACCGGTCACGCGCTTCAGGCGCTCGCGGTTAGCGGCAACCGCGGCGGGGTCATCGCCAACATGGTGCCCCAAGTTGAAGGAGTCGTATGGAATAGCAGACGCCCCGCCAGCACGGCTAGTAAAAACCATGCGGACGGGGCGTGTGGTGCGATGTTCCTCGTTTACTGGCATGCACACCAGCGTAGCGCTTTGCGCTTAGCGCATGAAGGAAGGCACGTCCAGATCGTCGTCGCCGTCATCGTCACGACGCTGGGACGGGCGGGACAAACGGTAGTCATCGCGGCGTTCCTCGCGGGAGAAACGATCAGAGTTGGTGAACAGACCGCTAGATTCTGGGCGACGCTCCTCGGCAGGGCGCTGCGGGGTGTAGTGCTCTCGCTCCTGGCCGGCGCGCGGCTCATAGGAGTGGCGCGGGGAGTAGTCATCCTGTACCGGCTGAGCGGCAGCAGGCTGCGCCGGCGCCGGGGTGACGGACTCTGCATTCTCGCGCTGACGATTGTCAAAAAGAGAACCCGGCTTGCGCTGTTCCTGTTGCGGCTGCTGATCGGCAGCAGCCTGAGCCATGTTGGCCTCGGCGTCAAAACCAGTAGCAATGATGGTAATGCGAATCTCATCGCCCATGGTGTCATCAATGATGGTGCCGAAAATGAGGTTGACGTCCTCATCGGCGCGCTCTTCCACCATGGAGGCGGCGGCATTAACCTCGTGCAGGCCAAGGTCGGAGCCACCAGCAATGGAAAGCAGCACGCCCTTGGCGCCTTCCATCGTGGATTCCAGCAGCGGGGAATTAATGGCCTGCTCAGCGGCAGTCATTGCGCGGTTATCGCCGCGGGCGAAACCGATACCCATAAGCGCAGAACCGGCATCGGACATGACGGAGCGGACGTCCGCAAAGTCGACGTTGATCATGCCCGGGATGGTGATCAGGTTGGTAATACCCTGCACGCCATTGTGCAGCACCTCATCGGCAGCGCGGAAAGCCTCAACGATGGAGAGTTCTTCCCCACCGAGCTGCATCAGGCGATCGTTTGGGATGACGATGAGGGTATCGCAGACCTCGCGCAGCTCCTCAATACCGGCCATGGCCTGGCGGGTGCGGCGAGCACCTTCGAACTTGAACGGGCGGGTGACAACACCGACGGTCAGCGCACCCATTTTCTTCGCGATAGACGCCACGACCGGAGCAGCACCGGTGCCGGTGCCGCCACCCTCGCCGGCAGTCACGAAGACCATATCGGAGCCCTCGAGGGCGTCTTCAATTTCGGACTTGTGGTCTTCTGCGGAGGTCTTGCCTACCTCAGGGTTAGCGCCGGCACCGAGGCCGCGGGTGGCCTCACGGCCAATGTCGAGCTTGGTATCTGCGTCAGAGAAGATGAGGGCCTGGGAGTCCGTGTTGATGGCGACGAACTGCACGCCCTTGAGGCCTTCTTCGATCATGCGGTTCACGGCGTTGACGCCGCCACCGCCGACGCCGACGACCTTGATATCCGCGAGATTGTTATTGGAAGAGATCATGTGAGTTGGTCTCACCTTTCGCTACTTTAAGTCTGCACGTGCATTAAACGAGGAATGTAATGCGGTCCGCCGAGGGCGAATCGCGTTCCTTTCCATCTTTAACGACAGCGGTGTAATTTTCACGCACATTTTCCGCGTGTCGAGACCCTCAAGTTCCACTTTAGGGTTTCTCACCTGCGGTTTTGCTTGTCACACCCGTATCATCCGCCCCATGGTTCAGGCACTGAAATGGGCCCGTGCAGCGCACACGCCTAAGCGGTGCTGCACGGGCCCACAAGCGCGATAGAAAGTACCCGCGGGGGCACCCGTCGCCCTATCCGCGGGTGGTGACCAACTCAGGGTTGGAAATATTCCACTCGCGGCCTTCCATCTTCAACACGGTGGCGAAGGCATGCGCCTTGTCCTCATCGTTGGAATCGCTGGCACCCCAGAAGATGCGCCGGTCATCTTTGGTGGTGAAAGTCAGCGAATATTCGCCCGCCACTTCCAGCTTTGCTACTTGGTTGCGGACGTCGTCGGAAAGCGCTGCAATCGCTCGCACCGCATCCTGGGTTTGCGGGGAGCCGCTATCGACGGAGCCCGTCACCTCAACCGCGCCCGCGGGAGGCTCAGCGGAGGTAAATTCCTCGCCTTTATCATCGATCAGGTAGGGCTTATTATCGCGCTTTACAAACGCCACGGCCTTGTGCTCGGCCACGTTGATGGTCAAGGTCGAAGGGAAATCGCGAGAGACTGTCACCGAATCGACCCAGTCCAATCCAGCAACGCCGGAAGCTGCCTCACGCGCGTTAACGCGCAGCAAATTTTCGCCCTTGGGAACCCCAGAGGCTTCCTCCACCTGCGCGGGATCGAGCTGGTGGACGCCTTCGACGTGAAAATTGCGTACCTTCAGGACGGGAACTGTCCACATCACGGCGGCCGCTATGACGGCCACGGCGACAATTGCGGCGATGACCCCAGCGATGAGCTTTGCGGAGACGCGCACTAGCTTGCCCGCAATTCATCGAGGATTTCCGCCGCCACCATGGTTACCGAGCCAGCACCAATGGTCAGCACCACATCGCCTGGCTCCACCACCGACACGACGTCGCGGGCGGCGGCGGAAAAATCCGGCTCGAAAATGACCTGCATATCAGCGGGCATCTTATCGGTAATGATGCGGGAGGTAATTCCCTCCACGGGCTGTTCGCGGGCGCCGTAGATGTCGAGGACCACGGCGGCGTCGGCAAGCGAGAGTGCTTGGGCAAACTCGGCGTCGAATTCCATGGTGCGTGAGTACAGGTGCGGCTGGAAGCAGGCGATGACGCGCCCGCCGTGGCCTTCCGCCTCGACCTTGGCGCGTGCGGCCCGCAGCACTGCCGCAACCTCGGTGGGATGGTGCGCATAATCATCAAAGACCCGCACGGGCTTGCCCTGCTTGTCGACGCTCCCCCGGTACTCAAAGCGCCGGCGCACACCGCTAAAGTCAGCCAATCCCTCGGCGATGGCGGCTGGAGCGCCACCGGAGAGCACGCCGGCGATCAAGGCGCCCATGGAATTGAGCACCATGTGGTGGCCTGGGATCTGCAGCTCGTAGCGCACGGTTTCAGAAACGCCAGGAAGGTCGAGCTTGACGGTGGTGTCCATGCCTTCCGCGGTGGTCTCTTCGCGGACCAACTCGGCGGCCAGTGGCACAGTAGAGGTAAAAGACTTCTCCGCCGAGCCGTAGGCCACGACGTTGATGCCGCGCTCCAGCGCCCGCTCGCCAGCCCGGGCAGCGTGCTCGTCTTCAGAGCACACAACGAGGTAGCCGGTTTCCGGAGTAACCAAGTCAGCAAAGTCATCGAAGACTTGGAAGTAGGCTTCCTCGCTGTGGAAGAAGTCGAGGTGGTCGGGCTCGATAGTCGTGAGCACCGCGACGTCCGGGCTATAGCGCAGCAGCGAGGCATCGGATTCATCGGCCTCGGCGACGAAAGCTTCCCCAGTGCCACCGTGGGCATTGGTGCCCGCGCGGTTGAGCTGGCCGCCGATGGCGAAGGAGGGATCAAGACCCGCGTGTTGCATCGCGCTCACGGTCATCGACGTGGTGGAGGTTTTGCCGTGGGTGCCAGCCAACAGCACCTGCTTGTGGCCTTCCATCAAGGCGGCGAGCAGATCGGAGCGGCGAATTACCGGAATATCGTTATCCTTTGCGGCCACTAGCTCCGGGTTGTCTTGGGGAATGGCGGCAAAAGAAGTAACCACGACGGTGGGCAGTTCGCCAGACAGTCGCAGGTTTTCTGCGGCGTGGCCGATGGCGACTTTGGCACCCATGGTGCGCAACACCTCAACCGGGGTGGAGTCTTTGACATCGGAACCTGTGACCACTCCGCCGCGAGCGGCGAGGATTCGCGCGAGCCCCGACATGCCGGAACCACCAACGCCGATGAGGTGGACGCGGCGCAGATCGTAGTGTGCGGGATCGGTCATTTACTTGTCCTTCCTTCCAGCGGCGTCTTCGGCCTCGGATACGCGGGCGGCGATGCGGTCTGCGATGGTATTGGCCACGTCCCCAGCGCTGGTATGGGCGGCGGCGTGCGTCATCGACTCGAGGCGTTGCGGGTCATCGAGAATGCCGCGCACCTCGGAGATGAGTCGCTCTGCGGTCAGCTCCGCGTCCGGGATCTGGATGGCGGCGCCTGCCTCGACCACGTCGCGGGAATTGAGCGCCTGTTCGCCATTGCCGTGCGGCAGCGGAACGTAAATGGCCGGCAGGCCTGCGGCGGATACTTCGGCGACGGTCATCGCGCCGGAGCGGCACACGATGAGGTCAGCCACCGCAAGGGCGGAGCCCATGTCCTCGATATACGGCAGTGCGGCGTAGTTCGGGTGTTCTGCGGGCGGGTCATTCTTCTTGCCGTAGGCGTGCAGAAGCTGGAAGTCCTGTGCCAAGTCCTCTACCGCTCCGGCAACAGCGCGGTTGATGCTGGCCGCGCCTTGGGACCCGCCGGTGATGAGAATGGTGGGAAGCTCGGACAGGTTCCACTTGGTGCGCGCGTCTGCGGCCAGGTTGCCATTCGGGTCCTCCGCCAAGCTCGGGCGAACGGGGATGCCGACGACCTCGCCCGGCATGCCAGAATCCGGGTGCGCGTTGAGTCCGATGCCGCCCATCTTTACACCGAGCTTATTGGCCATTCCAGCCAAAGCATTGGTCTCGAGAACATAAAACGGGATGCCGAGGGATCGCGCAGCGATATAGGCCGGCCCGGCCACGTAGCCGCCGGTGCCAAAGACGACATCCGCCTCGACGTCCTTGAGTACCTGCTTGGCCTCCCCCACCGCGCGGGAGAGGTTAAACGGTAGCTTGAAGAGCTGCGCGTTGACCTTGCGCGGGATCGGCACGGGGGTAATCAGGCTCAGGTCCACGCCGCGGGCGGGAATGATATCGCGCTCGAGGCCCTTTTCGGTACCGAGAGCGGTGATGCGTGCGCCGTGGCGCTCGCGCAAAGCTTCGCCCACGGCGAGGGCGGGTTCAATGTGTCCGGCGGTGCCGCCACCTGCGATGACGACGGAAATAGGCGTGGAATTCATAGCCTAAAGGCTACCAGCGCCACCTACCGATAGCGGCGCTCGGCGCGCGGATAGCGGCGGCCGCTTCCGGTCACGGGGCGTCCAAAACGCTCCTCGCGCACGCGGGATCGCGGCTCCTGCGGACGAGCGTGACGACCCCGCTGCTTCTTCTTCGGCTTCGGCACCGGCTGCGGCTCGCCGATGAAAAAGAGGCGGTCGAACAGTGGGCGGCCGAAATTCTGCATGGCGGAAATCTGCATCGGCTCATGACGCGCCACGTTGCACAAGATGCCCATCGAGCCGATCGTGATGATCGCCGCGGTACCGCCGGCGGAAATCATGGGCAGCTGAATACCGGTCACCGGCAGCAGGCCAATGACGTAGCCGATATTCACGAAGGCCTGCGTGACCACACCGATGGTCAGCGTGGCAGCGAGCAGGGACTGGAACTGGTTCTGCGCGCGCATTGCGGTGCGCAGGCCCACATAACCCAAGGCGGCGAATAGCACGATGACGAGCGCACCGCCCCACCAGCCGAGTTCCTCACCCACGATGGCGAAAATAAAGTCATTCTTCGCCTCGGGCAGGTAGAACCACTTGGCACGAGATTGGCCGATGCCTACGCCCCAGAAGCCGCCGTCGGCAAGCGAGAGAAAGCCCTGATAGGACTGGAAACCCGTACCTTGAGTATCGGAGATATTGCCCACTAGGGCGTCGAAATAGGTGTGGAAGCGGTTAGAGCGGAAGCCGCCAGAAAGGAAGATAAACAGCAAACCACACACTGCTGCGACGCCGATGGTCGCGGGGACCCGCCAGTCGACACCCGCGAAAATCAGGGTGAAGACCACCACGAGGGCAAAGGACAAAGCCATACCCAAGTCGCCCTGAAAGACGATGAGCAAGAACATAACGCCGGCGATGAGGGAGTACATCATGAAGGGATCCGTCACCTTCATGGATTTGTGCTCCTTATCCGCCAATACGGTCGCACCAAACATGCCTACGGCGATGCGGGCAAGCTCCGAGGGCTGCAGGGAGAACGGGCCCAAGTAAATCCAGGACTGGGAACCTACCTCCTCGCGGCCGGTGCCCACGCCGGGGATCAGCACGGCGATGAGCAAAATGATGGACAAGCCCACAATCCACGGCACGCATTTGCGCAGGGTATGCGGCGACACCTTGAGGCCAAACCAAAAGGCAACGAGGCCCAAGAACACCATCACGCACTGGCGCAATGCCTGGTTCCATACGCCGCCGTCTTCTGTCAAAGAGGTGGCCATGGAGGAGGAAAAGACCATGAGCACGCCGATGCCGACGAGGAAAAAGATGATAAAGCGCAGCAGCTGGTAATCAAGGCCTGCTTCCTGTCGGGCTCGCTCGCGCAGGTCGCGAACGCGGTCGCCAAAACTCTTGGAGCGCGGGCGCTGCTGGGAGGTGGCCGTCATGTGTTCTCCTGATCCTTAAATCTAAAGCTCTACTTACGGGTAAGCTCCCGCGCGGCCGCGGCGAAAAAATCACCGCGTTGAGCCATGCCGGTATACATATCCAACGATGCCGCAGCCGGCGCCAAAAGAACGGTATCCCCGGCGTCGGCGTGTTGCAGTGCAGCCTCCACCGCAGCATGCATGGCTGCGACAGGCTCCTGCGTTTCGATGACGTCCACCGGGGCATGCGGCGCGTGCGCGGCGAGTGCCCGGGCAACCTCTTCCCTATCCACGCCTAGGACTACCGCGGCCTTGATGTGGGCGGCGTGCTTGGCGACGAGCCCGTCTACCTCCGCGCCCTTCAACTGCCCACCAGCAATCCAGATCACGGAATTGAGCCCCTTGAGCGCCGCATCCGCCGCGTGCGGGTTGGTGGCCTTGGAATTATCGATGAACGTGATGCCGGAATGCTCATGGACCACAGCGCCGCGGTGCCCGGCCACGGTATACGCTGCCAGCCCCTGTGCAATGGACTCCGGGGTGGCGCCTGCCAGACGCGCGACGCTGGCTGCGGCCGCAGCGTCTAGGACTCCTGCCAGGCCGGCGGGCTCAATGCCCTCTGCGGACGCGAGATCCTCGCGCTGCTCGTTAAGCCGCGAGACAAGACGGCCGGCGCTTACGCCCACCTCTCCCTGTGTGGGTTCAGCGGCGGTAAAGCCGTAGAAGTCTGTGGTATCTGCGGCGTAGCGGACCGCCTCGGCGTCATCCTTGCCCACCACAGCGACGTCACCGGAGAGCACCTTGGCCTTCGCGCGGGCATAGGCATCGAACGATCCATGCCAATCCAGGTGATCGTCTGCCAGGTTCAGCAACACGCCCACATCCGGGCGCAAGTGGCTGGACCAATGCAACTGGAAAGAAGATAGCTCGGCGCAGAGAACGTCGACGCGAGGGGTGGCCGTGAGGGCGTCGAAAAGCGACACGCCGATATTGCCCACCGCCAGTGCGCGCTTGCCGGTGCGCTGGGCATCTGCCTGCATGATCTGGGCCAACATACCGGTAGTGGTGGTTTTGCCGTTGGTTCCGGTAACTACCAGCCAGGTGCGCGGCGCGCCGAAGACGCCCGCACGATCCAGGCGGTAGGCCAGCTCCACGTCACCGATGACCTCTACCCCAGCGTCCTGGAAAGCAACCAACAAAGGCGAATCGGGACGCCAGCCCGGCGAAGTAACCACAAGGTCAAAATCGCCCTGGGCGGCAGAATCGACGGAGACGGTTGCTACCCCGAATTCCTCCGCCAATTCCGCCAGCGCGGTCTCGTTGGAATCTGCAACGGTGGTATCCACCCCGAGGCTTGCCAGCATAGCGACGCAACCGCGCCCCGATACTCCCGCCCCGGCCACGAGCACTCGCCCGCGCAACGAGGATGGCAACTCGGTCATCTCTATTCCTCTTTCCTCGATAAAGCTAAAAAGGCGTGAGTCTTAGGAAGCAAAGCCGACGGCAGACAGCCAGTCGCCGTAGAAGATGCATACGCCGGCAATAGCGGCCATGGCGCTCAGCAGCCAGAAGCGGGTGACGACGGCGGTCTCGGCCCAGCCACCATTTTCAAAGTGGTGGTGGATGGGCGCCATGCGGAAGAAGCGCTTACCGGTGCTGCGGAAGACGATGATCTGGATAACCACGGAGACCGTCTCAATCACGAAGATAGCGCCGATGATGATCATGAGCAGTTCGGTGCGAGTGGTCACCGATAGGCCGGCGACGAGGCCGCCGAGTGCTAGCGAACCGGTATCGCCCATGAAGATCTTTGCCGGAGCGGCATTCCACCACAAAAAGCCCAAGCAACCTCCCAGGCCAGCTGCAGCCAGTACGGCCAAGTCGAGCGGATCGCGAACCTCATAGCACCCTGCCGCTGGCGACACGGCGCAAGAGTTGCGGAACTGCCAGAAGGAAATCAGTGCATAGGCGCCCATCACCATCGCGGTGGTGCCTGCGGCCAAGCCGTCGAGTCCGTCGGTGAGGTTCACGGCGTTCGACCACGCAGCAATGAGTAGATAGAGAAAGACCAGGAAAACAATGGTGCCGATGATGACGCCGCCCACGGCGATGTCGAAGGTTTCAAAATCGCGAATGAAGGAAAGATTGGTAGACGCTGGGGTTAATCCGTGTGCATCTGGGAACTGCAGCGCCAGGAAGCCGAAGATGAGCGCCACCGCCAACTGACCTACCAGCTTGGCGGTCTTGTTCAGGCCAAGGTTGCGCTTTTTGAACAGCTTGATGAAGTCATCGGCAAAACCCAGACCGCCAAGGCCCATCGTGAGGAAGTAAACCAAGAGACCGGAGGGGCTAAAGCCACCGTTACCGGTCACGCGGGCATAAATTCCCACCACGAGATAAGCCACGGTGATGGCCAGCAAAATCGCCAGTCCGCCCATGGTGGGGGTGCCGCGCTTGCGCAAGTGCAGCTGCGGCCCGTCCTCGCGAATTTCTTGCCCCTTGCCTACGCCAGAAAAGTAGCGAACCAACATGGGAGTGGTAAAGATCGCGACGAGGAAGCTGAGGATGCCCGCGATAATGATCTGAGTCATTGCTAGAGATCTTTCTCCTTGTACTGAGGACTAACGGCGATTGAGCTGTTCTGCCACGCGCCACAGGCGCTGGGCATTCGATGACTTGATGAGGATTACATCTTTGGCCTCGCGCCCCGTCCAATCTTCGATGCCGGCAGGCGCTACCCTAATGATGTCTTCGACCGCCGCCGCAGCGGCGTCAACACCCGGGCTGATAGTAGTATTTATACCCCGCGCCTGGGCGGCCTCAACCATGGCCCTCATATTATCGTTGTCTCCCACGGCCACGAGGTGGTCAACATGGTACTTAGAAAGCACCTCTCCCAATGCGCGGTGGGCGGCCACTGCTTCTCCGCCGAGCTCGCCCATCTCACCGAGCACGGCGATGGCGCGGGCATCCGGTCGGGCGGCCGAGGTATAGGCCAGCGCGGCAATGGCCGCGTGCATGGAATCGGGGTTGGCGTTATAGGAATCATCGATGGTGGTTACTCCATCGCGGCGGGTACGCACGTCCATGCGGTGTTCCGAGGCATTCTGATGCCCGGAAAGCGCGTTAGCTACTACCTGCGGGTCCATTCCCGATTCGATAGCAGCCGCGGCCGCAGCCAAAGCGTTAGAGACCTGGTGCTTGCCAAAGACCTGCAGCTTTACCGGAAGCGGGTCCGTTCCCGGCGCATGCAGCACAAACGAGGGACGGGCGACGTCATCGAGCTGGATATCGCTGGCGTAGTACTGGGCGTCGGAAGCCGGCGGCTTATTGGCCGAGTAGTAGACGACCTTGGCCGAGGTGCGCGGCGCCATGCCGGCGACGAAGGGATCATCGGCATTGAGCACGGCGACGCCGCCCTCAGCGGCCGAGGGCAAGGCTTCAACGAGCTCGCCTTTGGCCTGGGCGATATTCTCGCGTGAGCCAAACTCACCCAAGTGGGCGGTACCAACATTGAGTACCACGCCGACGGTGGGCGCGGTAATGGTGGTCAGGTGGCGGATATGACCGATGCCGCGGGCAGACATTTCGGCAACCAGGAAGCGGGTATGCTCATCGCAGCGCAAAGCGGTATACGGCAGGCCGACCTCGTTATTAAAGGAGCCGGGAGGAGCGACGGTGTCGCCCTCAGCGCGGAAAATGGTAGCCAGTAGGTCCTTGGTGGAGGTCTTTCCGGCCGAGCCGGTTACGCCCACGATGTCTAGGCCCTGCTCGGCGGTCAGGCGGCGCGTGACTTCTCTCGCGATATCGGATAGCGCCTGCACCACCGCGGCGGCCGAGCCGTCCTCGTCGTGCGCATAGATATCCGCGTTGGCGGCATCACCGGTTACGCGGCCTTGGGGCTTGACGACGACCGCCGGAACCCCCACCGGCCGCGCCGCCAACACCGCCACTGCGCCCTGCTCGATGGCCTTTTCTGCATAGTCATGGCCATCCACACGGGCACCGGGTAGGGCAAGGAAAAGCCCGCCCTTCGTTACCTTGCGGGAATCGAATTCGATGAACCCGGTAACGCGCTGGTCTGGGTCAGACACGCAATCGAGGTTGCCCCCGGTAATTTCGGCAATATCGGCAATAGAAAGTGGAATCATGTCTACTCCTTCGCATCCCCAAGGGTATCGCGGTGCGGGGTTCCGGCCAGCTTTTCCTCGATGGCGCGGGCCATTTCCTCGCGGTCATCAAAATGCAAGGTCTTTCCGTTCACGAGCTGTCCCACCTCGTGGCCCTTGCCCACGACGATGACAGCATCGCCCGGCTCGGCCCAATCGACGACCTCATCGATGGCACGGGCGCGGGAGCCTACCTCGCGGATATCGCCTTCTGGGGCGGCGTCACGTGCGCCCGCCATCACCGCCGCGCGAATGGTGGCGGGGTCCTCGGAGCGAGGGTTGTCATCGGTCACCACGGTGAGGTCTGCGCGGCTGGCTGCGGCTGCGCCCATGATGGGGCGCTTAGAGCTATCGCGGTCTCCGCCGGCGCCGACGACAATGCCGACGCGGCCTTTGGTTCCCTCCAGCTGGCCGCGCAAGGTGTCGAGCACCGCAGCGATGGCCGCCGGCTTATGTGCATAGTCCACTACGGCTACAAAGTCTTGGCCGCGGTCGATGCGCTCCATGCGGCCGGGGACTGCGACCTTCTCCACTCCCGATAGGAACTCCGCTGGGTCCTCTCCTACCGCGGTGGCCATGCCGAGTGCCAAGCAGGCATTGGCGATATTGAACTCACCAGGCAGCGGCAGCCGGAAGGTGAAATCGGCACCGTCATAATTCAGGGCTACCTCCTGGGCACCGGTGGCCTCAGCGGCGGTTTGGCGCGCGCTAATCGTGGCCGAAGCGCCCTGGGTGGCAACCGTAGTAACTGGGTGGCCGGCGCTCTTGGCGACGCCGCGCATGCGCTCGCCCCACTCATCATCGATGCAGAGGACGGCTCGTTCCGCCGCCTGTTCCCCGGCGAAAAGCTTCGCCTTAGCCTGGAAGTAGTCCTCCATGGTGGGGTGAAAATCAAGGTGGTCCTGGCTCAGGTTCGTGAACCCGCCTACCGCAAACCGAGTTCCGCGCACGCGTCCTAGCTCCAGCGCGTGCGAGGACACTTCCATCACCACGTGGGTAACGCCCTCGTTCTTCATGCGCGCGAAAAGCTCTTGTAGGGTCGGCGCCTCAGGCGTGGTGAGCGAGGTGGGAACCGGCGTGCGGTTGATACGGGTACCGGTGGTTCCGATAAGGCCCACAGAATGCCCGGCGTGGAGCAGGCCAGCCTCCAGCAGGTAGCTGGTGGTGGTCTTGCCGGAGGTGCCGGTAACGCCGATAACCGTCAGGTCGCGGGTGGGGTGGCCATAAATCTCGGCGGAGATTGGACCGAGCACGGCACGAATATCCTCTACCACCAAGATGGGGCGGGTCTCTTGGGCTTCGGTAAGCAGGTCGAGTCCGGCGGCGTCGGTAAGCACAGCTCCCGCCTTGGTATCGCGAGCGAACTGCGCGCCGTGTACGCGCGTGCCCGGCAGGGCGGCAAAGAGCGCGCCTTCCGGCAAACGGGAAGAATCCAGCCCGCACGCGGAAACCTCCACGGTGGCATCACCAATGACGCGCCCGCCAGAAAGCTGGGCGAGAGTATCCAAAGAAACGGTCATACTAAGCTCCTATTGTGCCCGCAGGGTCAGCCGCGGTGCTGGTTTCGAAGTCGGAATATTGTCACGATTAAGTAGCCACGAGGCGATATCGCGGAAGATAGGTGCCGCCGACTGGCCGCCGCCTCCATTGTCCTCCACGCCGGACTTAGGCTCATCCAGCATGACGGCAACAACGAAGCGCGGATCATCGGCCGGCGCAATGCCGGCAAAGGTGATCCTATAGGCGGAATTCGAATACGCCCAGGTATTTGGGTCCACCTTCTGGGCCGTACCGGTCTTGCCGGAAAGCTGATAGCCCTTAAGCTGCGCATTGCCGGCCGTACCGTTTTGCAGGCCGGCATCATCGTCCTGGAAGACGGCGCGGAACATATCCACGGTAGTCTTGGCCGTTTCAGGGCTTACCACCTGGTTCTTTTCCGGTTCCTCTAGCTTTTCGTCCTTGCCGTCTGGGCCCTTGACCGAGTCAATGATGCGCGGCTCGATACGCTCGCCGCCATTGGCCAACGCTTGGTAGACGCTGGCCATCTGCAAAGTGGTCCACGACTGGCCCTGGCCAATAGGCAGGTTAGCGAAGGTGCCGCCGGACCATTGCTCCAAGTCTGGGACGCTGCCGGCCGATTCGTTCGGCAGCTCAATACCGGTGGTATTGCCCAACCCAAACTTCTTGAGGTACTCGGCGTACTTCTCTTGGCCCAACTTATCGGCGATCATCAAGGTACCGACGTTGGAGGACTTACCAAAGATGCCGGTGGTGGTATACGGCTCGGTGCCGTGTTCCCAGGCATCATTGACCGTCACGCCCGCCATATCGATGGAACCGGGGACCTGGTGCACCTCATCCGGGGTGGTCACGCCCTCCTGCAATGCAGCAGCCGCGGTAACCACCTTGGCTACAGACCCCGGCTCATAAGGATGGGAGACGCTGCGGTTTTCAAAGTCCTTACCCTCATCAAGCTGATCCTCAACATTCTTATTGGGATCCACGGTATCGGTATTGGCCATGGCAAGGACCTGGCCGGTGGCAGCATCGAGAACTACTGCTTCCGCACCAGAAGCCTTGGAGTTGGCCTTGGCCTTTTCCAGCTTTTGCTGAACGTAGGTCTGCAGGTCCAGATCCAAAGTGAGGGTGACGTCGCGACCATCAACGGTATCCACGACGTCACGCAGCGTGCCCGGGATCACCTGGCCATCTGCGGATACGTCTTCGGTGGACTGGCCGTCAATGCCAGTAAGTTCCGTATCGCGCGCGGCCTCGAAACCGAACTGTCCATGGCCATCCATTGACACCTTGCCCACAACGTTTTCACCAATGGCGCCGTTGGGGTATTGGCGGATGTCTTGGCGGTCCGCTGCCACTCCGTGGTACTTATTGGCGATCTCTACGGCAACATCCGGATCGACATTGCGCACCAGTACCTCATACTGGGTATCGGCTTTGAGCTTATTGAGGATGTCGTCCTTATCCACCTTGGAGGTCGAGGCGCCGGAATCCTCAATCAGCTTCGGGATTCCCTCAGACATGTCCTTAAGGGTCTGCTCCATCTTCTTGCTGAGAAAGCTATCCAGCTTCTTATCATCCATGCCCTCCGTCGAGCCATCTTTTTGGGCCTCGATCTCGGCCTTGTCTTTTAGCTCATCGCGCAGTCGGGTCGGCGAGACGGTCAAGGAACGAGACTTCATCGTGTAGGCCAAGCGCTGGCCATCGCGGTCTAAGATCTCTCCCCTACGGGCCGGGTCAATATAGACGCGCTCACGCTGGGTGACGGCTTTGGCGGAAAGGTCTGGGCCCCACACAAGCTGTACCCAGGCTAAGCGGCCAGCGAGGACGACCATCGCCACGAGCACCACGGATACGATGATGCGCAGGCGTTTGCGCATCATTTTCTTTTGCGGCACCGCGGAGCTGGCAGAGCGGCGCGGGCGGCGCCTAGCCTTACTTGGCGTAGTCACAGTCCAGTGTCACCTTCCCTATTTCCGCCACAATTTCTTGCGTGTATTGATTGTGCCCTACAAAAGTGAGAATGCCCGCGCCACCACGCGCGAGCATCTTCTTTTTCACCGAATATTCTTCCTCAGCTACTCCGGCTACTCGGCGCGGCTGGCATACGGCGCACGGGCTGGAAGATTGGGTCGCGCATCGCTCTGGACAGCACCAGCAGCGCCGGTCTCACGGTCGGAATTACGGTCGACGGCATCGCCACCATTGCTGGTGCGCTGCTGTCCCTGTGGCACGGCATTGAGGGAATTCGACATCCCCTCCGTATCCTTTGGGTCGCTGGAAGCCTGGCCCGGGCGGATTGGTTCACCGTTGACATCAATGAGCTTTTCGGTATCCGGGGTGCCTTCGCGCTTGTCGACGATCTTTCCATCGCCGCCCACTTCCGCAATGCCCGGCTGCTTAGGAATAGCCATTCCCATTTCGTCCGCGCGGCGCGCAATATCAGCAGAAGAGCTGAGATTCTCTGCATCGCGGTTGAGGGTCTCAATCTGGTTATCCAGTTGGGAATCCTGCACGGTTAGCTGCTGGATGGCAAAGGTTTGCTTGGTAGACAGACCGGACAGCCACATGGCCAAGGCCACACCGACGATAAGCAGCGTAAGGGAAATGACGCCCAACCGAGTAAGGAGCCCGTTCTTCTTCGTCTGCGGCTGCAGCTGACGGCCACGGAAGCTCACTACCTGCTTCGAACCCAGGCGCTTCGTGCTGCGGTGCGGCACCCGAGTGCGGCTCGGGGCACGCTTAGTGCTGGGACGCTCACGCAGCGCCGTCGGGGCCCCGGTATCGATTCCGGTGGTGAAGTCTCGGCTGGCGCCCATGGTGCGAGTGGCCTCTCTGTCGCGGCTGTCAGTCTTTAGGTGGTTGCGGCGTGGGATGGTGCTCATTGCCTGCCTCCCGACGGTAGAAATTCAGGCATTCCCTCGAGTCTTTCGATGGCACGAACACGTACCGACGCGGCTCGCGAATTTTCCGTGATTTCCTCTTTAGAGGCCTTTTCCGCCCCGCGCGTAACGATCTTGAACTTCGGCGCGGTGCCCGGCAGGTCCATCGGCAACCCAGTCGGCGTCTTGGAAGTGGTCAGTTCTTTGAAGGCTGCTTTAACGATGCGGTCTTCCAAAGATTGGTAGCTCATGAATACGGCACGGCCGCCTTCCGATAGCGCCTGGGTTATGACCGGCAGGACATTTTCGATAGCTTCCAACTCGCGATTGACCTCAACCCGCAGCGCCTGGAAGGTGCGCTTGGCGGGGTGCCCTCCGGTACGGCGGGTCGCAGCGGGAATGACATCATAAAGTAGCTCAACGAGCCGCGCGGAGTTGACGAAAGGCTCCTTGTCGCGCTCTCTCAACACGGCGGAGGCAATTTTCCCAGCGAAGCGCTCATCGCCATAGGTTTTGAGGACCCGCGCTAAGTCACCGTGCGAATAGGTATTGAGTACATCCGCCGCAGTAATCCCCTGCGAAGGATCCATGCGCATATCTAGCGGCGCATCCGCCTTATAAGCGAACCCGCGATCAGCTTGGTCTAGCTGCATCGAGGAAACACCAAGGTCAAAGAGAGCGCCGGCAATGCCTACGGTGCGGGCCGAATCAAAGATGTCGCCGTCACCTTCCGCGATGGCGCTGCCCAGCTCATCGAATCGTGCATTAACGCCGACGAAGCGACCGCCGTAGGGCGCAAGACGTTCGGATGCATTGCGCAGCGCCTGCTTATCGCGGTCAACGCCTATGACCCGCGCCTCGGGGAAAGATTCCAGGAAGTAGCGAGTGTGACCGCCGGCGCCCAGAGTGGCGTCAACAAGCACGGCCTTATCCCCCGCCGCTTCAACTTGGGGGCGCAGGAGATCGGCCATGCGCTCGCGCATGACTGGCACGTGGCCGTGGTTTTCGGCGACATCATAATTTAGGTCTTTGGTAGCCATGTCTCCCCGCAACCCCCTTTCTCAAATTCCTGACTTCCAGTGGTGGAAAGCATGCGAGTGCGTATAGGGCCCTGTCCGAGGCAGGTTTCTGATATCGGGGAAGTACACCAGAATCATCCGCCTCGGACAGAGTCCTTACACGCACTCTTGTACAGGCTTAGAGCAAGCCCGCCAGTACGTCATCGGCATCTGCTGCCGAATAAGCATCTTCAGTTTGCGACTGGTACTCAGCCCACGCGGCTGCGTCCCAAATTTCGAGAAAGTCCACAGAGCCAACCACAACGCACTCCTTGGACAAGTTGGCATATTCCCGATGCCCTGCGGACAACGTAATGCGCCCATGCCCGTCCGGCCGTTGTTCGTCCGCACTTGCTGCCAAGTTACGGATAAAAGCACGTGCTTCTGGGTTGGTTCGAGAAACCGCCGCAGCCTTCCGTGCGCGTGCCGCAAATTCCTCCCGCGGGTACACGGCCAGCGAGTGGTCCTGCCCCTTGGTGACCATGAGGCCACCCGCGAGTTCATCGCGAAACTTTGCCGGAAGCGTAAGACGTCCCTTGTCATCGAGCTTCGGAGTGTAGGTTCCGAGAAACATCCCGGCGTCCACCTTCCTTACTCGAAAACTCCGGATTCTCTTACTTCAGAATCGAGGCCCTTGAGCCCCTCTTTCCTCCGCTGCGCCCCACTCTACCCCACTTTCCCCCACCTAACCCACTTAAAGCGGCGTGTCCCTCGGATTGATCCTGATTACTTGCAGCTAGATGATGGTTTTCCCAGTGGGAAGAAATCCCACAAAAGGCCTTGACAGCCCGCTACAATCACCCCACTCACCCCACCCGCAACACCAACATAATGAGCCTCAATCCACACACCAACCCCATATGCTGTGTTATCGAGGACTTTTAACTAAGCCCATGAGGCAGTTACCCCACCAGTCCCCACCTAGCACCCCTTCCGTGGGGCAAAGTGGGGAATTTTGGTGCGACACAAAAATCCCCGGTTGACCCTCACTGGGCCAACCGGGGTGAACCACATCAATAAAGCGTTAACGCTCCTCAAAGCGGCGACGGAAGTTTTCCTCCAACTTGCCGCTGACTCCACCACCGCGAGACGCGGGCTTCTTTGCACGGGCACCGGAGTAATGGCTCTGTACAGAGTGGCTGGAGCCATCTCCGCGCAGCATCCACACACCAGCGGCAAACATCACCAAAAAGCCCGCGATAGAAAGCGCAATAAACCACAGGCTTTGCTGCGCGAGAGCAACTCCACCAATAAGCATGCACAGCCCAACGACGACGAGCGCTATACCTCGGAGGGTTACCGCACCGCCAGATCCGCCGAACGACGTAGGCTCAGAAACGGAAGCGCCAAACTTAGGATCGTCAGCAAGTAACGATTCCTCAATTTCACGGAGCGTGCGCTGCTCCTGCTCAGAAAGAGACACTGTTCCTCCAACTAGGGATTGAGCTTCGGGCGGTAATAGTTCTATCTATACTAACGCCCAGAATAATCAGTATGTTCCCCAAAAGGTAGTGAGCGCCCCCACGGAGTGACTACGCAGCAAAAGAGCCGAAAGTAGTCCCTGCCTCACTTTCATCCAAAAATTGTGCGGCATGCTGCATGAGGCCATAAACATATTCCTCGCTCGGCGCTTCATCCAGCCCCGAAGACACGCGTGCACGAGTCCGCGAATATCCTTTAAAGGATTCAGCCCACCGCTTGTCTTCCACACCAACGAGCGCTAACCGATCCCATGCACTGGAGGGAAGGCGGCGGCGCCGAGCCACTACAGATGCAGCTACTCGTGCGCCAGCAGTACGTAGAGCCGATTGGTACGCCACCTCTAAGGCTTGATCGAATCGCCCCTCAGCCGCATAACCGCGCGCAGCGTCTAATAATTCTCGTGCTTGGAAGAGAAATCGTGCCCGCTTGCCACTTTCTCGCCCAAGAGAACGAGTACGCGTTGCCGAAATAATCTGTGCCATTGTTTTGTCCTTAGCTAAATAAATAACGTCGTTGAACTGTCCCCGACCCTAAGCAAGCCGCCAGACATTTCACTGTTAATAATAGTTCACGTGTTCGATTCGATCAATGCTAATTGCAGGCCACAAATTAACTGCAGCCCTCTTGTTCGATTCGCTCTTGTGACTTTCAAAGAACAGAGTGGGCCTTGCTTTCCTTCCGCTACAGACATCTGGTGTCATAGGAAGTGTGAGCTTTGAAATTCGCCGCCTAACCCCGCCGGAATTCTCCCTATTAGCCCCGCAGTTGGTTGAAATCTACATCGAGGCAATGCACTACAATCCCGCGATTTTGCATAGCCGCATTTCAAGCTGGCGAAATGACGTGACCCGCCCCGGATTCAGCGCGCAAATTGTCACCCATGACAATGGCGTCGTCGGCGTGGCCTATGGGTTCTTAGGCTCCCCGGACAGCTGGTGGGACGCTGAGCTTCGCCGGGGGCTCCGACTACAAGGCGGGCCCACCGAAGAGCAGTGGGACATTGTGCGCAACTACTTTGAGTTGGCAGAGATCCACGTCTTGCCGCAGTACCAGGGGCGCGGCCTAGGCAGAAAACTATTAGAGGGATTGCTATGGAATGCGCCGGCGCGCTACGCACTGTTGTCCACACCCGAGGTGCCGAACGAGGATAACGGTGCCTTCCGCCTCTATAGAGCCACCGGCTTCTTCGATGTCCTCCGTGATCATCTCTACCCCGCCGATGCCCGCCCCTTTGCCATATTGGGCGCGAGCCTGCCGCTGTAAACCTCTGTTATTTCTTGCGCAGCCTAGCCGGTATCGTGTGGGGTGTGACTATGCAGAATACTCCTGAGCTTGCGGAAATCCCCGGTGCGGTGCGCGAGGAGCTCGCCACCTTCCTTGATCAACGCCGAGAGCAGGTGGCGGAAATTGGTGCCCCGGTAACCAAGGCCGTGAGCTTTTTGGAATCCTTCGTGCTTGACGGCGGCAAGCGAGTGCGCCCTACCTATGCTTGGGCGGGCTACCTTGCTGCAGGTCGAGGAGAAGAAGATCCCGCGGCTATGCTCCGCGCGGCTGCCTCTTTGGAATTTATCCAGGCCTGCGCTCTTATCCACGATGACATTATCGATGCTTCAAATACCCGTCGCGGCAATCCTACGGTGCACCGGGGCGTCGAAAAGCTGCACCGCGAATCGGAATACTTGGGGGATCCAGAGTTCTTCGGCACCTCCGTAGCAATCTTGGTGGGTGATTTAGCGCTTGTTTATGCAGAAGACATGTTCCAAGATTCCGGCCTGAGTGCGGCCGCTTTGCACCGTGCCCGCAGCCCGTGGCGCGGCATGCGCACTGAGGTTATCGGTGGACAGCTCTTGGACATCTCTTTGGAGGCAGCAGGGTCCGAATCAGTAGAGCTTGCCAATTCCGTCAACCGCTATAAGACGGCCGCTTATACCATTGAACGCCCGCTGCACTTGGGCGCCGCCATCGCCGGTGCGAGCGAGGAACTTATCGCGGCCTTCCGCGGCTATGGGCACGATATAGGCATTGCCTACCAGTTGCGCGACGATCAGCTGGGTGTTTTTGGCGATCCCGCGGTGACCGGCAAACCTGCCGGTGATGATCTGCGCGAAGGCAAGCGAACCGAACTTTTAGCGCTAGCGCTCCAGCGCGCGGATGAGTCCGATCCACACGCTGCTGCTACCTTGCGCAAGCTCGTTGGCCACACCTCAGATCCCCAGGAGCTATCGCGCCTGGCCCAGATCATCGCTGATTCGGGCGCACCAGAAGAAATTGAGCGCCGCATCGATTCCCTAACGCAATCGGGCCTGCAGCACCTGCACGCCGCGAAGGTGGATCCCACGGTCACCGAAACCCTAGAGCAGTTGGCTATCAAGGCTACTGCTCGCCGCAAGTAGGTTGTGCTGTGGCAAAGACGTACTCTTTTCCCATTCCGCGCGCGCTGCCGCTAGGGCTATCTGCCTCCTGCATTTTGCTGCTCGCGTCCTTCTCTGGCGGCGCCACCCGCAACCGTGGAGGACTCCTCGAAGCCTTAAATATCGGCTTCTTGTCCTATGGGCATGGGCGCAATCTCGGCCTCGCGCTGTACTGGGTGGGTATTTTCCTCTTAGCCGCGGCGTGGGTGCTAGCTGGGCGCACCATCATTCGCCCGCAGCTCAAAAATCCTCTGTCCGAGGGCGGCTTGCGTGACATCCAGCGCATCCTCATCGCCTGGGTAGCTCCCCTTTTATTAGCCGGGCCATTGGCCTCACGCGATGTGTATTCCTACCTCATGCAAGGTGCTATGGTTCGCGATGGGTTCGATCCGTATACCGAAGGTGCCGCCGTTAACCCCGGACCCTTCCTCCTTGAGGTATCACAAGATTGGCGCAATACCACCACACCTTATGGTCCCCTTCACCTGTGGATAGGAGAACTGGTCACCAGCCTGGTAGGCGATAACGTCACTGCAGGCGTGGTGCTCTATAAGATTCTTTCTCTGCTCGGGTTTATTACCATCGCTTGGTCAATCCCCCGCATCGCCCGCAAACTCAGTGCAGATCCAGCGGTAGCACTGTGGCTTGGTGTAGCTAATCCAGTTATTATCTTGCACCTTATCGGCGGCATGCATAATGAATCACTCATGGTGGGGCTCGTATCGATCGGACTGCTAGCGGCATTGCATAAGCGCTTCCACGCCGCCCTCATCCTCGTGGGCACGGCCGTGGCCATGAAGGCAACTGCGGTTATTGCGGCACCGTTTATCGTATGGATGATGCTCCACCACTATGCCCCCAAGGGCTCCAGTAAGTGGCGACAACTTGCTGTATTTGTGCTATCTGGCATCGCCGCAGTGGCAGAAATCATCGCCGCAGTAGCCCTCATCACGTGGGTTTCCGGCACATCGTGGGGCTGGCTATCGCAGGTAAGCGGCAATTCCAAGGTGATTAACCCGCTGGCAGGTCCCACCTTGGCCACCGATGTTATCTTCCCAGCGGTACAAATATTTATGCCGGATGCGTCCTATAACGCCATCTTGGCCGTCCTGCGCAGCATCGCAATGGTCTGCATGCTCATTGGGCTGGTGACGGTATGGTGGCTCTGCCGCAGGAACAACCGCGACGCCATTATGGGCACCGCGGCCGCATACCAAGTTGCCTTCGTTTTCAATGCCGTGACCCTACCGTGGTACTACGCCTCAATCTTCACCCTGATGGGCACCTTCCGGCCGCCGCTCTGGCTAATCAAATTCACCACCGGCGTGGCCCTGTTTATTGGCGTCTCCTTCTCCGGCGATGGCAATCACCAGCTCTACAATTGGTTCTGGGTCATCGGCATGATTGTGGTGGTGTGGTTTGCCACCCAGTGGATCTTTGAAGGCGTGCCTAAAAAGCGGCAGCCTGCGCGCGCCGAATAACCTCGCGGGCAAGGTGACCGTGCAGGGCATCGATCGGGCGGCCCGGCAGCGAGTCATCCTCGGTAAAGAGATGCCTGAAAATTTCGTCGTCCTTATAGCCGCCGTCTGTCAACACGGTAATTGCGGCAGTTACATGCTTGGCAATGACGCCCTTGTCGTTGAAGAAGGCCAGCGGTACGCGCTTTCCTTCTGGGGAATCCCAGGCAATGAACTTTCGGTCCTGCAGCAGGTCATAAACGCGTGTAATGGGCAGGTCTAGCTTTTCTGCCACCTGCTGCATGCTGAGCAGTTCTTCGTTAGCGAGCAAGGAATCGAGGGATTTTTCTTGGTTAGTCACGTTCTCTACTTTAACGCGGGCTAGATGATCGGCCATACTGGGAAGTATGACTAGGTTGGAAATTGGTGACGTTCTGGAGAATCGTTACCGGATCGATCGCCCCATTGCCCGCGGTGGCATGTCTACCGTCTATCGCTGCGTGGACATGCGGCTGGGACGAGCGGTCGCGGCCAAGGTCATGGACGAGCGCTATTCCGATGACCCGGTCTTTATCAAGCGTTTTTCTCGCGAGGCTCGCGCCATGGCCCGCCTGCAGCATCCCAATCTCGTGGCTATTCACGATTTTTCCGCTGACGGCGAGCCCATCTATCTCATCATGGAGCTCATCGATGGCGGTACGCTACGCGAGCTACTGGCCGAGGGCGGCCCCTTTCCGGTGCAGGCGGCCGCCTCTACCCTGCGCAATGTTCTGCGCGGCTTGGAAGAGGTGCATTCCACCGGGCTCATCCACCGCGACATCAAGCCCGATAATGTGCTTATTACCTCGCACCACCGAGTAAAGGTGGGCGATTTTGGGCTGGTGCGCGCCACCAATGCCGAAGCCACGACAGACATGATTGTAGGCACCGTGTCCTACCTTGCGCCCGAGCAAGTCACAGGTGAGGAAATTACCCCGGCCTCGGATGTATATTCAGCCGGCATTGTCCTCTTCGAGCTTCTTACCGGCACCGTTCCATTCTCGGGGGATACTCCCCTGGCCCATGCCACGGCCCGCTTGGATTCTGACGTCCCCGCGCCGTCCTCGCGGATTTCTGGGGTGCCCAAGCTTGTCGACGCCCTCGTGGCCACCGCCACTGCCCGCCATCCCCGCGAGCGCTTCGCCGACGCCGGAGAATTCCTCGAGGCGCTCGATGATGTCTGCCGGGAGCTCGATCTCCCGGACGTGACCATTCCTGTGCCGAGGAACGCTGCTGCAGCGCGCACGGCACAAGCCCCCACGGATTTTTCTGGCACCGGAGCCACGGAAATTTTCGAGCCCACCCGCAGCATTCCGCAAGGCGAAACGGAGCATCTCGACGGCGGTCCGACAGAAGTCATCCCGCCGCAACGCCTAAGTTTTGAGACCAAACTGGATTTACCACAGGCAGAGCCCGCTCCAGAACCGGAGCCGCAATCATTGTCACGCCCCCAGGCACAGCCGTATTCTGCGACCGAGCCACCACTCGAACCATTCGCGCCGGCAGCTGCCTCTGCGCCTGCACCAGTACCTACTCCCGCCCCCGAGCAGCCGGTCCACAGCGCGCATGAAGAACCCTCCGAGCGCCCGCTGACCAACCGCAATCCGCTGTCACTAGTGCTGTACTTAGTAGTGGTCGCGATTGCGGTGGGCGCAGTGGCTATCGGCGGATGGTGGTTCGGCTCCTCGCTCTACGGCATGACGCCGAACCTGTGGATTTAGTTACGTAGCATCTCCGCGATAAGGAAGGACAGCTCGAGCGACTGCTGCGTATTAAGGCGAGGATCCACAGCCGACTCGTAGCGGCCCGGCAGATCCACGTCGGTAATGTCCTCGGCGCCGCCCAAGCACTCGGTGACGTCTTCACCGGTGAACTCAAGGTGTACGCCACCTGGGTGGGTACCCAGTTCACGGTGAACCTCGAAGAAGCCTTGGACCTCATCCACGATCTTGTCAAAGTGGCGAGTCTTGTAGCCATTAGAAGCAGTGAAGGTATTGCCGTGCATCGGGTCGGACTGCCATACCACCTTGTGGCCGGAGTCTTCCACCGCCTTCACAATGGCAGGCAAGACTGTGCGCACCTTATCGTGGCCCATGCGCGAAATCATGGTTAGGCGCCCCGGCTCGCGATTCGGGTCCAGCCTTTCCGCGTACTCCACGGCCTGCTCCGGGGTGACGCCCGGTCCCAGCTTGATGCCCACTGGGTTACCAATCATCGCCGCAAAGTTCACGTGGAAATCTTCGATGCCACGAGTGCGCTCACCAATCCATACCTGGTGCGCAGAGAGATCGTAGAGCTTGGTATCGCCTTTATTGTCCTGGCCCAAGCGCAGCATGGAGCGCTCGTAGTCCTTCAGCAATGCCTCATGCGAGCAGTAGATATCGGCCGAGCGCAGGGTGTCATCGTGCACGCCACAGGCATTCATGAAGTTCAAGCCGTTTTCAATCTCCCGGGCCAAGTCCTGGTAGCGGGCACCCGCGCGGGACTTGCGCACGAACTCGCGGTTCCACTCATGCAGGCGGTAAAGATCCGCAGTTCCGGACGAGGTCAAAGAACGCACGAGGTTCATTGCCGCTGAAGAGTTCGCGTAAGCACGGATCATTCGGGCTGGGTCGTGGCGACGAGCCTCTTCGGTCGGCTCCACGGCGTTGACAATGTCACCGCGGTAGTTCAGCAAACCATTGGAATCCGTATCGGAGGAACGCGGCTTGGCGTACTGACCGGCGATGCGGCCGAGTTTTACCACGGGAACGGATGCGCCGTAGGTCAACACCACGGCCATTTGCAGCAGCGTTTTCACATTGCCACGGATATGCGGCTCAGTATTGGACTCAAAGGTTTCCGCGCAATCGCCACCCTGCAGCAAAAAGGCGTTGCCCAAGGCAACGTCTGCCAGCTTCTTCTTGAGCGCCTCGATCTCTGGCGCGACCACAATGGGCGGCACGGACTCGAGAATCTTGCGCACGTTATCGGCCTGGGAAGTATCCCAGCTGGGCTGCTGCTTTGCGTCACGCTTGATGACGTCCTGGAAGACCTCTTCAATGCCGGCGGGCAATGGCGGGAGGTCTGGCAGAACGCCTTGCGGAATATCTACTGTCCAACTCACACTGCTATTTAACCATCTATAGCCTATCGCGCGTTAGTTAAATCCTAGATATTAATTCTATTACCCTTAGACAGCGGAAGCACTTGGGCGCAGGCACGGAACTTGGCGAGGTTATGACGGGCGTCGACAAGCGCATCGTGATTGCCCTTAGGCACGGCTGGCAAGCTCGGACGCCCCGCAAACTCCCAATACTGCTTCAGCTCGCGGGTATAACGTGGCATGCGCCTAGGCAATCCGGCCATATCGCCCCACAGCTGCGCCAAAACCACATGATCATAAGCGCCCACCCACGCCCACAGCTCTACCGGAGTTGAGCTCTGGGTCAGGAACTCGAAGACCTCCGTGCGAATCGTCTCTAGAGGTTTCCACACTGGGTCCCGCGGGCTGGGCAACTTCGCCAATACATTGTCTTTGACCCAAGAATTGGCCTTGGACGGATCAAAATCCGTAGACACGGCGTAGTATTCGCTGCCATTCTCACCGACGATGCCGATGGAGACCAATTCAATGGTTTGTCCATCTTCAATAAATTCGGTGTCATAGAAGTAGCGCACGTCTCCCAAGCCTAGCGCCGCCTAGTCTGCGGCGATAAATTGGCCCCTTAAAGAGACGGTTGTACACTTCTGGCGTGAAGAAATCTTTGTGGTTTACTGCTTTGCCCTTGTGCCTCTCTGTCCTCGTGGCCCTCTGGTGGCTCATTGATATTCCGGAGCTTTTCTCCGGCCATTTTTCCACGTATTACCACATTGACCTGGACGTTTACCGCGAAGGCGGGGCCGGCTTTGGCAGCGACCTCTACGCCAAGGACTATCTCGTCGGCAGCAATCGCGATGTCTCTCTTCCCTTCACCTATCCGCCCTTTGCGGCGCTGCTTTTTGCCCCACTGAGCTGGATTCCCCTCACCGCAGCGAGCATCCTCGTATCTGTCGCCTCCTTACTTGCCCTGTGGGTCTGCGTTGCCCTGGTCCTGCGCTCTCTTGGCTGCCCTGGCTGGGCAGGCTGGGCGCTTCTGGCGGCGATGCTTACTGAACCGATTACGGAGACCTTTAGCTTCGGGCAGGTCAACATCCTGCTCACCGCACTTGTAGTAGCGGATATTCTCTGGCTGCGCCCCGGACGCGGCAGGGGCGTGCTTACCGGTATCGCAATGGCAATCAAGCTCACCCCTGCGGTATTCCTTGCCGTATTTTTCGTCCGCCGCGAATGGCGCGCTTTTTTCAGCGCCCTGGGTTCCTTTCTGGCAGCTGGACTCATCGCCTTCGCCTGTAATCCACATAGCTCCATCCAGTACTGGAGCGAAACACTGCGCGATTCCAACCGCATCGGTGGACTTGCCTATAGCTCCAACCAATCTCTGCGCGGTTTGTTTAGCCGCCTAGTCCCCGAACACGCTGAAAAGCTGTGGCTCGTGGCCGTTGTCCTCGTCGTCGCCATCGTGTGGTTTGCCATGGAGCGTCTCTCCCACGGGAACCAGGCGGTACTCATGCTACTGGCCGCTTCAGTATCGCTCCTGTGCTCGCCCGTGTCATGGTCACACCACTTCACCTGGCTAGTATTGGCGGGCGTGCTGCTAGTGGCGCAGCGCCACTGGGCGCTCGGTGCGCTGACATGGCTGGCGCTTTTCGCCCGCGGGCATTGGCTTGTCCCCCATGCCAATGACCAAGAGCTGGACTGGGCATGGTGGCAGCACATCGTGGGCAATGACTACGCCATCGTTACCGCTCTGCTGGTTCTTTGCTCGCTACCATTGGCTCTACGACGGGCCGGCGTTTATCAATCCGCGGCGGAACCAGCGTCCAGCCAAGGATAGGAACCTTCCCGAGCGCCCAAAGCGCTACCGATGCCGCAGCGGAGTAGAAGAAGCACATTCCGATCCAGAACCAGGTATTTTCCAGCGGCCACTGGCCAGCAAGGCTCACCACGTAATCGCGGTGGGCCATGAAGAAGCCGTACCCCAGCGTCATGCCGATTGGGTGGGCCAAGTAAATGGGCAGGGTATGCCGGCCCACGAACTTTACAAAAGTGGACAGAGCCGGAATATGGCTAATAAGGACAGCACCAACGATGCCCGCTGGGGTTTCAAGCGTCTGCTCTGCAAAACGGATAAGCAGGTTGAGATCGCCTCGGCCAAGCATGTCCCCGCCTGGCAGTGGCCACTGCACCGCTACCTCGCCTTCGACGGCATCCCAGATTTGCCGCAAGGATAGGCCCGCGATGTAGCTGATGATCGCCGCGCCATAAGCCCACATAGAGCCCTTACGGAAGGTGCCTTTGAAGGGTGCTTCGGCGGCGTCGGCAAACCGCGTAATAGGCCCGCGCAGATAGGCCGCACCGACGAAGATGGGCAAAAACATGATTGCCTTGCCAATAAAGTAGTAATGATCCTGCCAGGCTATAAACAGCAACGGCGCAAAGCTCAGACTTATGCCCGCCCACGCCGGTAACCTGCGCACGGCCCACAAAAATATATTGAAAAAGATAAGCGCGTGAATGAACCACGCCATGGTATGGCCCAACAGCAGGTTATAAAGCAGATCAGAAAGCTGCAGATAAGGATCGCCAAATACCCAGTGGAACTCGATGCGCTTAGTCCACAGTTCAACGGTCATCCACACCGTGTATGGGACGAGGAAAAACCAGAGGCGGCGCGTACAAAGCTCGCTGAAAGAATAGCGAAAAATCTTGGTAGAGAAATAGCCGGATACAAGGAAAAACAAGGGTAGGCGGAGCGGGTCCAGCCACATGTTTAGGTCAGCCAACCACGTTAGCTCACCTTCCGGAACCACCAGCGTGACGTGCAAGAGCACGACGCCGATAATGGATACGCCTTTAGCGGTATCTGGCCAAGCTAAACGGGCCTTGGGAATAGTGATTACCTCCCCTTGTATTCAGCGCCGGCGGGGTAACCATGGCCGGCTTTGAGCGAAGCCTTCACATCGGAGGCGTACACATCAACATAAGGCTTATCGCTCAGCTCGGCCAAATTGCGCATCACAAAATCCGTGAAGGCGCGGATAGTCTCGTGCTCGGCCGGATTCATGCCGCGCTCCTTGGCCCAGTCATGCGGCCAGATAGGATCACCTACCCGCACGCCGACCTTAAACGGGCGCGGGATCCACGAGCCAATGGGATTGGCCTTACGCGAATTGATCATCGCGATGGGAAATACTGGCTGGTTAGTCTCCATGGCGATGCGCCCCATGCCGGTACGGCCCTTGTACACACGGCCATCTGGGGAACGAGTTCCTTCCGGATAGATACCGAAGAGATCGCCGCGGGACAAAATACCTTCTGCGGTTTCCACAATGGCGTCGCCAGCGTCCTCACTATCGCGCTCGATGGGGACTTGGCCTACCGCGGTAAAGAACCACTTTTGCAGGCTACCAACAAGACCCGGAGTGGTGAAGTATTCCGACTTAGCCGGAAACGTGATCTGGCGCGGACACACCAAAGGAAAGAAGAAGGAATCCATAACCGCCTGGTGATTCGACACCAAAATCGCAGGCCCTTCAGCGGGGATTTTCTCGATGCCCTCGCTCCACGGGCGATTCCATACTCGCAGGGCGGGTCCGAAGAAGATGTGCTTAAAAGCCCAGTACCACTTGTTTTTCATCGCCAGGTCGTCCTTTGTTAGTTTTAACGGCCGCTGCGGGCCAAATCGGCTACGCCAATCATACCCGCTGCCGACCCTAATTCTGCGGTGGCAACACGTGCGAGGGGGCGATGCCCTGCCCCGACAATGTCCTGTCCCATAGCTTGGGCGGCACCCTCGAGGTAGAGGTCCGCATCTTGGGATACGCCGCCTCCGAGAACGATGAGCTCCGGATCCAACACATCAGCAACAATGGAAAGGCCCTGGCCCAGCCACCGGCTGAAATCTTCCATCACCGCGACGGCAAGTGGATCTCCGCGCCGCGCCGCCTGGGTAATTTCCTTGCCTGTGGGATCAGCCGGCAGCGAAGTCTCATAGCTTCCTCGTAGATCAGCGCAGGTATCCGGCAACGCGGTACCAGAGGCATAGCGTTCCAAGCAGCCGCGCTTGCCGCAGGAGCACTGCCGGCCATTAGGGACTACCACGATATGCCCAAACTCTGGAGCAGTACCAAACGCACCGCGGTAGATGGTGTCATGCGTCATCAGCGTGGCGCCGATCCCTGTTCCTACCGCAAAGAAAACCCAATCCTCCGCACCCCGGCCAGCACCAAAGCGCCACTCACCCCACGCGGCGGAATTGGCATCATGCTCCAAACGCACGTGTATACCGAGCTTCTGCGAGAGCGATTCCCGGACATTGGCGTGCCGCCAGGGAAGGTGCGGGGCGAAGCGCACTACCTCACACGTAGGATCCAAAAATCCCGCCAAGGCGAGGCCAACGGCGTCTACCTCATAGTCAGAGCGCAGCTCATCGACGATGCCCACAATATCCGCTTCCAGCTGCTCGGCATCCATGCAAGTAGGAACCGTGCGGCTCGCGAGAATCTCACCCTCCCGAGTGATCACTCCGCCGCGCACGTTGGTGCCACCGACGTCGAAGCCGATAGTCAGATCGGCGGAGTTGTTCTTAAGCATGCATAACAGAATATACCGACAACCGGGTTAGGGTCACATCAAGACATCAGCTGCCGCAATCGCTGCCCCATTATCCGCCACGTCCAATTCTCTTCCACATGGCGACGCCCCGCCTGCCCCATACGAAGCCTACGCTGCGGGTCGGCCAAGAGAGCTTTCAACGCTCCAGCTAGTTCCGGCACAGCCCCGCCCTTGACGACGACCCCCGTCTCCCCCGTTACCGTCTCCGGTGCACCACCGGAGTCTCCAGCGACAACCGGCAGGCCGCACGCTTGGGCCTCCAAATACACGATTCCCAAGCCCTCGACGTCTAGCCCACCGCCACGGGTGCGTGCCGGCATGGCAAATACATCCGCTGCATGCAATGCAGTCTCAATGCTTTCCGCTTCCTGAATCACTGCGTCTGGACAGTAGATTTCCGCCAACTGTTCTAAAGCCGCGCGGTAGCGTCCGCGCCCGATGAGCAAGAGCTGCGCATCCGGAAATTCTTCACGCACTAGAGGCATAGCACGTAGAAGCTGATCCTGCCCCTTGCGTGGAACGAACCGCGAAATGCAGACGATGGTCGGCCCTTCGACTCCAAACTCGGTTTTTGCCGCTGCGCGTTGCTCCGGCGTGGCTGGAGAAAGGCCTTCCACGCTCACTCCGGAAGGCAGGTGCTCCCAGCGCGGATTCGGTCCAAATGGTCGACGCAACCGACGCAGGGTGTAGTCGGAGATATAGGTAATCACGTCAGCATGGTCACCAATGCGGCGCAGGCACTGCCGAGCCACGGGCACCATCGACCACCCCACTTCGTGCCCGTGCGTCGTAGCTACCACACGGGTGGCGCCCGCCTCTTTTGCGGCCTTGCCCATCAAAGCAAGGGGCGCGGCTGCACCAAACCAGACGATGTCAATATTTTCTGCGCGGATAATCTCCTGCATCCGACGCACCGTGGTGGGCGTCGGCAACATCACGCGGCGAGGCCAGCGGATAACCTTGTAGTCCACCGCGGCATCGAATTCCGCCGGCGATTCCTGGGTAGAGGCAAAGACCACGACATCGCGCGGATCTAAGGTTGCTACGAAATCGCGCAGGTAAGACTGAATCCCGCCAATCTTGGGTGGAAAGTCATTAGTTACCAGTAGAACGCGGGCCACTTAGTACCGCGCCGTTCCGGTAATCGGCATGGACTTTAGCGGTACCACCTGAACAGGCACGCCATAGGTAGAGGCATGGACTACCTGGCCATTACCGATGTACATGCCCACGTGAGTTACTCCCGGGTAATAGCCCACGATATCGCCCGGCTGTAGGTCTTCCAACGGTACCGATGTGCCACCTGCAATCTGAGCCTGCGACGTACGCGGAATGGACTTACCAATCTGCTGATACGCCCAGAACATCAATCCAGAACAGTCGAACTGATCGGGTCCAGCCGCACCCCAGCCATATGGGGCGCCCAGCTTCGACAAGGCAGCCGAGGCAGCACCATCAGCTACCTCACCCAGATCCATATCCGGCTTATCAGATCCGCCGAATTGACCTTCCCAGGCCTCGCGCTGCTGTTCATCGAGAGCGTCCACCTGCTTTTCGATGTCCTTTTGCTGCTTTTCCAGCTCCTCCTTCTCCTTGAGAAGCTCCTCGCGCTGCACTTCCAGCGCCTTCTTTTCCTCGCGCACCTTCGCGGCGACGTCGGCAGCCTTATGCTTTTCCTCTTCCGCCGTGGAAGCGGCATTAGCCTTGGCATCGAGGGTGCGCTGGGCCTGTCGGGATAATGCTCCGAGGTAGCCCATGCGCTCTACGGCATCGGAAGGATCTTCTGCAGCCAAAGCTCCAGACACTGCCGAACGGGAATCACCGCGGTAGCGCGACTGTGCGATGCCATTGACACGGTCCTGCTGGGTGGAAACATCCCCCTTCGCATCGTCCGCACGCAGCTGCGCCTCAGCGGCGGCCTGCTCGGATTCAGCAACCTCAGCCTGCTTCTCCTCAAGCTTGACCTCGAGCTCTTTTACCTCTTCGTTCTTGGCAGACACTTTGCGCGCAACTTCTCCTACGCGCTCCACCAAGGCGTCTACATTTTCGGTGGCACTCTCCTGTTGGGGAACGGCCTCCTGCGCAACAACCTGCGAAATCCCAGAAACCGACGTAACAGCAAGAGCCGCTGCAAGTGCAGCTGCAGGAAGTACTCGTTTAGACACGTAAGGACCCTTAGACTAAGAAAATTTTAAAAATCATACTAACTATAGCGGGTTTTACCCCCTGATGCACGACAAAGCCCTCCCCGCGAAGGGGAGGGCAAGATCCGCCGCTTCTTAGAAGCGAACTGCGGAGTGAATCGGCATGTAGTTCAGGTCGCGCTCCTGAACCGGCACGCCGGAGTTAAGGGCGTCGATGATGGTGCCGTGGCCGGTGTAGATACCAACGTGGGAAGCGCCACCGTAGTAAGCGATGATGTCACCCGGCTGCAGCTGATCCAGGGATACCGGGGTACCGGCGGCAGCCTGTGCCTGAGAGGTACGCGGGATCTCCTTGCCAGCCTGAGCGTATGCCCAGCTGGTCAGACCGGAGCAGTCGAAAGCGTTCGGGCCAGCGGCGCCGTATACGTACGGAGAACCGATGACGGAGCGGGCTGCTGCCAGTGCCTTCTGGCCAACGGTCTGCTGTGCCGGAGCGGCCTGCTTGTGGCCAGCTGCTGCGTAGTTGGTGTTCTGCTGGTTAGAAACCTGACCCAGGGACGGAACGTAGCGGTCAATGTTCGGCACCTGGTCAATGTTCGGGACGTTTTCCAGACCTGCTACCTCAAAGCGGTAGTCGGTATTAGGTACGACGACCTCTGCTGCCTGTGCGACGCCCGGTGCGACGACTGCTGCGGTTGCAGCCAGTGCTGCAGTAGATGCGATGCGACGGGTGTTCTTCATGCCCTGACGACGGTGCTGTGCCATGAGTAAAACTCCAAATCTTCCTGCGCGCCTACTCCCTTGTAAAGGAAGCTCTGACCCTGGGGGACTAGCGTTCGTTGGGAATCCGTTCCTTTAGGATTTCCTCCACTCGGCCCCTCAGTAGGAGGGGCCAGATGCGGCGCTGTAATTCTTCTGTTTAGATTGAGCACCTTTCGGGCGGTAACTCAATGTCTCGAATAGGTTACGAAATCATCACAAGCAATGTCCATTCGCGACACCAAAATAACGTTTGTTATCGCTTCGTTACCTTCCGTTGACCTCGCCGAGATTTAACCCCCACATAGAAGAAATCGCTCACCGGAATTAAAACACTTATGGCCACAAGCTGCACAAATAAAGTCGGACGACTGTCGCCCGACAAAGGTGCACCCTCGCTAGGAAAAACCTCAACAATTAAGAGAATTCTAAATTGTGACTTTCAACACTAGAGTATTTTAGCGGCCCCTTCTCCCCCACCAATTCACTCCTTTTACCGCACGCCTAGAAACTAGCTTTCATCCCAACCACGCCCCGCTTCGGCACCCTTCCTTATGGTGGTTCTAGCTAAACCGCTTTCCGACGCCCCCTAAGTCGCTCAATCGACGAGTGCAGCGTGCTTCCAGGCAATAAAACCTTTCGGGCATTCACACCTCCCTGAGCCCACGCACTAGGCCCCTTGGTGCTGTAAAGCACGAGCAAACCACTAACCACCGACAATACGCGCACCAGACCGCGCACTAAACCGACTGCACAACAAGCTTCAGCAGCAGTTCTTCAGATCCTTCAAGATTCATAAAGACTGACAGACACGCAACGGATTTTTTCAACAGCTCTTGGAGCAGCCAGAAAAATAAGGACTAGGTTCGGAATCAATCCGTATATACGCAAGACCCGCCCGGACTCCTTCAACAGGAGCAGGGCGGGTCTGTGAGCGCGTTTCGAGTAATCCTCAGGAAAAGCGGTTAGATGCGGCCGTTTTCCTCGTCCTCACGGCGGTTAGCCTCATTGAGGCGGCGGAACATCTCCGCTTCCTCGTCGCGGTTATCCGAGTGAATTTCGTGAACTCGGTGCATGAGTGCCGAATCATCAGGGCTGAAGGTGCCCTGCGTCTCGGAATCAGCGAGTCCGAGGTGGTTCAGCTGCTTCGGTACCTGAGCGCCTGCGTACTCGAGCGGAACCGGGTGGCCTTCGGCATCAACTGGGCCGAGCGGCTGGTGAACCTCAATGAAGGCACCATTCGGCATCTGCTTGATAACGCCGGTTTCAATACCGTGCTCCAGTACCTCGCGGTCGGAGCGCTGCAGACCAACGCAAATGCGGTAGGTCATGAAGTACGCAATCGGAGGTAGCACGATGAGGCCGATACGACCAACCCAGGTCATAGCGTTCAGCGAAATCTGGAAGAAGTGTGCCACGTGGTCGTTACCACCGGACAGGGTAACCAGCAGGAAGAACACGATGGCAGCCGCGCCGATAGCGGAGCGGGTAGGAACATCGCGCGGACGCTGCAGCAGGTTGTGGTGTGCATCGTCACCGGTGAACTTCTTCTCCAAGAACGGGTACGCCATAAGTAGGACAACCATGAGACCACACAGCAAAGCTACCCAGAACGCGGAAGGAATGGTGTAGTTGCCGATGTACAGCTCCCATGCCGGCATGACACGGGCAACACCATCAGTCCACAGCATGTAGATATCTGGCTGGGAACCAGCGGAAACCTGGGATGGGTTATAAGGTCCAAGCGTCCAGATGGCGTTGATGGTTAGCAGACCAGACATCAGCGCCAGTACGCCAGCCACCATCATGCCCATACCAATAGCCTTGGTGGCGAAGACCGGCATAATGCGGACGCCAACCACGTTATTCTCTGCACGGCCCGGTCCAGGGAACTGGGTGTGCTTCTGGAACCAAACCATAATCAGGTGGGCTGCAATCAGGCCAAGGATGATGCCCGGAATAACCAGAACGTGCAGGATGTAGAAACGATCCAGCATCAGGTCAGACGGGAAGTCACCGCTAAAGATTGCCCAGTGCAGCCAGGTGCCGATAATCGGCAGGCCCAGGATAATGGCGGACATGATTCGCAGACCAACACCGGAAAGCAGGTCATCCGGCAGGGAGTAACCAAGGAAGCCCTCGATCATGCCCAGTAGGATAAGTGCGCAACCGATAATCCAGTTTGCTTCACGCGGACGACGGAATGCGCCGGTGAAGAAGATACGCAGCATGTGCGCAACCATGGACATCATGAACAGCAGAGCTGCCCAGTGGTGCATTTGGCGCACGAACAAGCCACCACGAACTTCAAAGGAGATATCCAGCGCGGTGGCGTATGCGCGGGACATTTCTACACCATTAAGCGGTGCGTAGGTGCCGTCGTAAATGACCTTGGTGATGGACGGGTCGAAGAACAGCGCCAGGTAGATACCGGTCAGTACAAGAATGATGAAGCTGTATAGCGCCATCTCACCAAGCATGAAGGACCAGTGGGTCGGGAAGACCTTGTTCAGCTGAGTCCTCAGCACGCCGGCGGCGCTATAGCGCTCATCCATATTGTTGCCCATTTGGGCGAGTTTATTGCTCATTATGACTTACGCTCCCAGAATGCCGGGCCGACAGGCTCAATGAAGTTGCCCTGTGCTACGAGGTAGCCCTCGTCATCCACCGTGATAGGCAGCTGTGGCAGTGCACGAGCAGCAGGACCGAAGACCGGCTTTCCGTACTGCAAAGCGTCGAACTGCGACTGGTGGCACGGGCACAGGATTCGGTTGGTCTGAGCCTCGTACAGAGAGGTCGGGCAACCGATGTGGGTACAGATCTTGGAGTAGGCGTAGTAATCGCCGTGGTGGAAGTCTTCTTGACCTTCGCGCTCGATTGCCTTCTGGGCGTCGTTGTGACGCAGGCGAATCAGCATGACCGCATTGCGGTTGCCGTGAATCGAGTGCATGTGGTGCTCGTAGACATCGCGCTCGGCATCGTACTTGTCGCCATCGTTGACGTCTTCTTCTGCCAGCGGGAAGACGGTTTCCATACCGCCTGCCGCCAGGTCCTCCGGGCGCACACGAACTAGGCGGGTTACGCCCTTGGTGCTGTAGTGCTCACCAGTTTCACCAGAGTGCTTCTCGGCGATAGTACCGGTGTCGCGGGCCAAGTAGAGCTTGACGCCTTCGTCGTGCAGGGTCCAACCGGAGGTCCACAGGGTGCCGTCGCCGGCGTAGTTCATGTTGTGGCGAACCTTCCAAGGGTTCTTAATTGCGCCGCCGAGCGGAGCAATCACGGTAAGACCGAACAGAACGCCGGCGCCGCCCAACAGACCCTGAACGGTCTTGCGGCGACCCAGGGTCGAGGTCTTCCAAGAATCGTTCAGAAGGGCGGTCAGGGTACGGCGGTCAACCTCTTCGGAGGGACCGTCGTGGCGACGCTGAACGGAAATCTCCTCTGGGAGAATCTTCTTAACGTACTGAACGATGGCGATGCCCAAGCCGCAAATTGCGAGGGCTGCAGTAATACCCAGCAGAGGGGTGTAGAGAGTGTGCCAAATGTGGCCCTCCTCCCCTAGCTGCTTGTACTGCCACGGCCAGAACAGATAAACGCCGAGGAACCCGAGGCCGCCGATGACGGACAGGAACAACCAGATAGCAACGTTACGTCCAGCGCGCTTTTCAGCCGGGTCACCTTCGACTGGGAATCGCTCCTTGCGGAACGCAACGGTGACGTCGTCGAGCTCGGTACCAAGAGCAGCGAGTTCATCGTTGCTCATCTTGTCGAGCTCAGCGTTAGTGTAATTCTTCTTCACATTGCTCATGAGCGCGATCCAATCCACATAGCGGCAGCGCACAGGGCGCTAATGCCGATAATCCACATTGCCAGGCCTTCCGCTACTGGGCCGAGAGCACCAAGGTCCCAACCTGCTGGGGAAGGAGTTTCCTTTGCAGACTTGAGGTAAGCAATGATGTCCTTCTTCTCATCTGCGGTCAGCTGGCGGTCAGAGAACTTAGGCATGTTCTGCGGGCCGGTCAGCATTGCCTGGTAGATTTCCTGCTCGCTTGCCGGAGCGAGCTCCGGCGCGAACTTACCGGAGGACAGCGCGCCGCCTTGGCCGGTGAAGTTGTGGCAGGAGGCGCAGTTCATGCGGAAGAGCTCGGAGCCCTTCGCTACGTCTTCCGCCTGGATTTCGCCATTGTAGTTAGCACCACGCAGGGATTCCTGGGCAACGCTTCCGTCGTCGTTGTAGACAATGTCAGGGCCGCCACCGTTGGCTGCAACATATGCAGCCAAGGCCAGAGTCTGCTGCTCGGTGTAGCGGGGAGCCTTGCGCTCTGCCTGTGCGTCGTTAGACATCATCGGCATACGGCCGGAGTGCACCTGGAAGTACACGGAACCAGCACCGATACCAACGAGGGACGGACCACGACCTTCGATGCCCTGCAGATTGGCACCGTGGCAGGTGATACAAGCGGTGTCATAGATGTCCTTACCCTCTTGGACGAGGGCTTGGTCATCTTTTTCCGCCGTGGCGACCTGTGCGTCCGGGGTCAAGGCAGAAGCCAGGACGCCCGCACCGGACAGGCCAATCGCCAAAGCGAAGCCACCGGCAAGGGTGCGCTTCGCCTTGCGGCGACGGCGGGTCTTCTTAGCCGCCGCAGTGGTCTGCTCCACTGCCACGGACTGCGAATTGTTATCCATCATTTTCCTTTAGATAACTCGAACACGGGAGGACTGTTTGGGGATCTTGGCCAGTGCTACTGGACCAAGTAAATAACGGTGAAAACGCCGATCCACACAACGTCAACGAAGTGCCAGTAGTAGGACACTGCCATTGCTGCGGTCGCCTGTGCCGGCGTGAACTTGGACTTAGCAACGCGCGCGAGAATGATTGCAAAAGAAATCAAACCCGCGGTCACGTGCGCAGCGTGGAAGCCGGTGATGATGTAGAACACCGAGCCAAAGACGCTGGCCTGGATAGTCACACCTGCGTGAATCAACTCGGTCCACTCGAACGCCATGATGCCCAGGAACACAACGCCCAGTACTAGCGTCACGGTGTACCAGAGTCGAAGCTTGTAAACGTCACCCCTTTCTGCGGCAAACACACCGAACTGCGAGGTCACAGAAGAAGAAATCAGCACTGCCGTAATGAGGAAACCCATGGGCAGGTTGATATGAGCGGTGTGCTCCGCCCAATCGCCTTCCTGACCGTTTGCTCGCGAGGTAAACCACATCGCGAACAGTCCGGCAAAGAACATCAATTCCTGAGACAGGAACACGATGGTGCCCACACTGACCATATTGGGTCGGTTCAGTGAGGCAGCACGTGGTGCTGTCATACCTTGGTTAGAAACTACGCTCGTCACAGTGGCTATTATGGCTGTTCCGAGCGCTGAAGTCACCTCGATTCCCCCCGTTATCTCTATTCGTTTTTGATGCTTTATCCAGTAAACGTTCAGCGCGAATACGTGAAAAACTTTATTTTTCCAATCGGGAACTTTTCGCCCTGCTTTACGACGCCCCATTGATGCAGGTGACGCCACACGTCGGGCCCCGCCCTGAATTTCCGAATTGTCCCAGACGCCCGACGTCCCCGCTTATCGATACACCAATCCGTGCGCCAGGCCCCGTTGTTTCGAGAGATAAATCACATTTCACGAACCCCCTAAACGGCCAGCTTTACAACTTTCGAACGACCCCCGCAAAAAGCTACTCCTACGTGGCAGAATGCCGAAGAAACGCTATCGCGTACATGCGGAATAGTCAGTTACCCCTCCCCCACCGGTAAATCTTTTTGGAACTTTCGGGAACTTTCTGACGGCGCGAACGACGCTGGATCGCCAAAGCCCTCCTAGCCATGATGGCTAGGAGGGCGGAGAAGTTTTAGGCAGGGATTCCTTTACATCGAGGAATTAGTGTTTTTCCTTCGGTAGGCCGTACTGCAGGGACAGGCCGGTGCAGGCCGCGATGAGGCAGACAGCGCCGAGGGCAATCAGCCAGAAGTAAAGGAAGATGACACCCAAGCCAAGGATGCCGATTGCACCGGCCATGGCCAGCGGCCAGATGGAGCTTGGGGAGAAGAAGCCCAAGATACCGGTAGCATCTTCGGTTTCCGCTTCTTCCCAATCTTCTGGCAGGACGTCACTACGGTCATCAGTGAAGTGGAGGTAGGCACCTAGCATCATGCACAGCAGGAAGGCGAGGAACATTCCCACGATGCCGACCCACTCGGCACCGTAGAGGTAGCCGTCATCCTTAACGAAGGTGACGCCGAAGATGTAGACAATCAGCGAGACAAGAAGGTACGTCGCGATTGAGTAAAAGACTTTCGATGTTGCACGCATTGTGTTGTGTCCTTATCTCTTATGCCGCGGTGTTCACGTAGTTGTCGCCCTTAGCGGTATCACGCTCACCGGAGAACGGGTGGGTGGTTACCGCATATGGGTCCTGGCCGATTTCTTCCAGAGCTTCCGCGTTGGTGGCTTCTGGGTTGTCCTCGCGGAACTTCAGGTAGGTGTTGAAGTCCTCCGGAGAGACAACGCGGATTTCAAAGTTCATCATCGAGTGGTAGGTACCGCACATCTCAGCACAACGGCCAACGAATGCGCCCTGCTTCTCAATCTTTTCTACCTGGAAGCTACGCTCCTGAGCGTTTGCCTCAGGGTGTGCGTAGACGTCACGCTTGAACAAGAACTCCGGTACCCAGAATGCGTGGGACACGTCGCCCGAAGCGAGACGGAATTCAATCGCGGTATCGGAAGGAAGAACCAGAACCGGAACCTCTTCGGTGGTACCGACGGTCTCAATCTTATTGTAGTTCAGGTAGGAAAGATCGCCCATGGACTTGCCGTGGATTGGGTTCGGGTTGTCCACACCTTCAGGGTCGTGAGCGGTCTTCTCTGCCTCAGCCTGACGCTCCTTATCGGCACCGTCGTAGTTCTCACCATTGACATGGTTCTCGGCATAACCGAACTTCCAGTTCCACTGGAACGCGGTGACGTCGACGACAACCTTCGGATCCTTATCCAAGGCGGTAACCTTCTGCTGAGTCTGAACAGTGAAGAAGAACAAGCCCATGATGATAAGGATCGGGACGATGGTCAGAACCATCTCCAGCGGAACGTTGTACTGAATCTGGCGCGGGAACTCGCCCTTGCCGTCCTTCTTTGCCTTCTTCGCGCTCCAGCGGAAGATTGCAGTGAGGAACAGGCCCCACATAATAAAACCAACGATCCATGCGGCAACCCAGACCCAAATCCAGAAGTTGTACATGGCCTCCGCCTCAGGGGTAATGCCCTTCGGCCAACCGAATCCCAGGAGGTTCTCTACAGCAGTTGGCGCCTGAACGTCACAACCTGCCAGAGCGAGTCCACCCAGGGCAAGTGCGCCAGCTACGCCCGCCTTACGGGCAAAGGTGCGCTTATTACGCTGTCCCACGTGTGTTCTGCCTTTCTGTCCACACAAAACTTCTCGAATACTCACAGAGCACTCTTACCCAATCAGAATAGAGGATAATTGCCAGATTCCCAGCCTGTTTAAAGGCACAAAAGGGCACCTAGTGCGCTCATTTCATATTCCCTTTCCGGTAGGTTACCGCCCCACCTGCACAATGTTCCAACCGCACCCCCAGTAGCCATAGACTGCGTGTGTGACAATTCACAGGGACATCGTGGAACCATCATCCGAAAGTTCGCACCCCTATCGGGGAAGCTAATTCCAAGGCAGTCGGCAGGTTTCCTTAAGCCGTGGCGTGTTCTGGTTTCACGCTCTCTAGCCGTAAAGTGGGTGACTAGCAATAGACGCTTATATATAAGGAGCAATCTTTACATGTGCGGACTTCTTGGCATGCTCGCCGCCACAGGCAACGTAGATAAGTACGTTGACGCGCTGGAACGTTCCCTGCCCTGCATGCGCCACCGCGGCCCAGATGCGGCCGGCACGTGGCATGACGGCGATGCCGCGTTCGGCTTCAATCGTCTGTCCATTATCGACCTGGAGCATTCCCACCAGCCCCTCCGCTGGGGTCCGGAGGACCAACCCGACCGCTACGCCATGACGTTTAACGGCGAAATCTACAACTACGTAGAGCTACGCGAGGAGCTCAAAGGCCTCGGCTACACCTTCCACACCGAGGGTGATGGCGAGCCCATCGTGGTGGGCTACCACCACTGGGGCAAGGACGTAGTCAACCACCTGCGCGGCATGTTTGGCATCGTCATCTGGGATACCCACACCAAGACGATGTTTGCTGCTCGTGACCAATTTGGCATCAAGCCACTGTATTACGCCACCACCCCAGCAGGAACCGTCTTCGCTTCCGAAATGAAGTGCATCCTTGAAATGGCAGACGAGATTGGTCTAGAGCTCAACCTTGACCGACGCGCCATTGAGCACTACGTCGACCTGCAGTACGTCCCGGAGCCAGAATCCCTCCACGCGAATATTCGCCGCGTTGAATCCGGCTGCACTGTCACTCTTCGCCCGGGCGAAGATGTCGTCTCCGAGCGCTACTTCAAGCCCCGTTTCCCTGTGCAACAGGTAAAGCAAGGCGAAGAGCAGCAGCTATTTAACCGCATTGCAGAGGCGCTGGAAGATTCCGTCGCTAAGCACATGCGTGCCGACGTCACCGTGGGTTCCTTCCTATCTGGCGGCATTGACTCCACCGCTATTGCCACCCTGGCCAAGCGCCACAACCCAGATCTACTGACCTTTACCACCGGCTTCGAGCGCGAGGGCTATTCTGAGGTCGATGTCGCGGCAGAGTCCGCGGAAGCTATTGGTGTAGAGCACATCGTCAAGATTGTTTCCCCTGAAGAATACGCCGAGTCCATCCCGAAGATCATGTGGTACCTGGACAATCCGGTGGCTGATCCCTCGCTGGTCCCGCTGTACTTTGTGGCGCAGGAGGCCCGCAAACACGTCAAGGTAGTTCTTTCCGGCGAGGGCGCAGACGAGCTCTTTGGCGGCTACACCATCTACAAGGAACCACTGTCCCTTGCCCCGTTTGAAAGGATCCCGTCCCCACTGCGCCGCGGTCTGGGCAAGCTCTCCCAGGTTCTGCCCGAGGGCATGAAGGGCAAGTCGCTGCTTAATCGCGGCTCGATGACGATGGAAGAGCGCTACTACGGCAACGCTCGTTCCTTTAACTTTGAGCAGATGCAGCGCGTTATCCCGTGGGCAAAGCGCGAATGGGACCACCGCGAGGTTACCGCTCCCATCTACGCCCAGTCCGAGGATTTTGATCCGGTTGCCCGCATGCAGCACTTGGATCTATTCACTTGGATGCGCGGTGACATCTTGGTCAAGGCCGATAAGATCAATATGGCCAACTCGCTGGAGCTGCGCGTGCCATTCTTGGACAAGGAAGTCTTCAAGGTTGCCGAGTCCATCCCTTATGACCTGAAGATCTCGCACGGCACCACCAAATACGCCCTGCGCAAGGCCATGGAGCAGATCGTCCCGGCGCATGTTCTGCACCGCAAGAAGCTGGGTTTCCCAGTACCGATGCGCCACTGGCTGGCCGGCGATGAGCTTTATGGCTGGGCCCAGGACACCATCAATGAATCCCAGACCGAGGACATCTTCAATAAGAAGGAAGTTCTCGAGATGCTCAAGGAGCACCGAGATGGCGTTTCCGATCACTCCCGCCGCTTGTGGACCGTGCTGTCCTTTATGATCTGGCACGGCATCTTTGTGGAAAGGCGCATCGATCCGCAGATCGAGCAGCGCGACTACCCAGTCAAGCTCTAAGAGCCTTCCACACACATAAAGAGGGTGGGTGCCAGTGGCACCCACCCTCTTTTCTGTCCTTCTATTTAGTTGAAGGAATCGCCACAAGCGCAAGAGCCAGTGGCATTCGGGTTATCAATGGTGAAACCCTGGGACTCGATGGTGTCAGCGAAGTCAATCTTGGCACCGGTCAGGTAGGGAACGGACATCTTGTCCACAACGAGGTTTACGCCGCCTACCTGGTCAACCTTGTCACCATCCAAGGTGCGGTCATCAAAGTAGAGCTGGTAGCGCAAGCCAGCGCAGCCACCAGGCTGGACGGCAATGCGCAGGGAGAGATCGTCGCGGCCTTCCTGATCAAGCAGCGCCTTTGCCTTTGCGGCTGCTGCTTCAGTCAGAATGACGCCGGTTGCGGAAGCTGGAGCGGTCATCACTTCTCCTCAATAAGTATTGGATTCGTTGCCACTACCCTACCCGGTTAGTTCAGGTGGGAAAAGGTAGCCCATCCCTTCAACACCATCTGGGCCGGGCCTATTCCCCTATTCACACCTAAACCTTGTAGTGTGAGGAGCGTGAAACTCCCGTGGCAAAAAGATGACAAGACCTCCACTGAGCCTGCTCCTGTTCAAGCCAAGGCTCAGGCCGAAGTTCAGGAAGAGCCCCAGCGCAAGGGCTATACCCCACCGAAGGGTCGTCCTACACCAAAGCGCTCAGAGCAAGAGATTGCGCGCGGCGTAAAGCGCGATCCCCATGGTATGTCCGATGCGCAGCGCTACCAGCACCGCAAGGACATGAAGAAGTCCATGAGCAAGGACGAGTGGAAGGAATATAAGAAAAAGGAGCGCCAGGAGCGCCAGCAGGCAAACCGCGAGCAGCAGGCCCGCATGGCAGAAGGCGATCCGCGCTTCCTGCCCGCTCGCGACCAGGGTGAAGTGCGCGCCTATGTGCGCGATTGGGTGGATGCCCGCCGCAGCCTGAGCAACTGGGTCATGCCGATGGCCTTGGTGCTCATCGTGGTCATGTTCTTGACCTACGCGGTACCCAGCATTGCAACAATCATCAACGCGGTAGCGATGGTTATCCTCGTGATCTTCGCCATCGAGGGCGTCATTTTGGCCCGCCGCTGCAATAATGCCGTGCGCGCCAAGTTCCCTGGCACGACCGAAGCCGGCTTTAGCCTTGGTTTTTATGCGTATTCTCGCGCCAGCCAGCCGCGCAAGTGGCGCATCCCGCGCCCCCGCGTGGAGCTCGGCGCTGACGTTTAGGGGGACTACTCATGGCCATTCCGCAGCCCGATAAGCAGGCACATACCGCACAGGACGCACAGCTCGCCCCTTGGGGGCGCCTGACCGACGCCGCTCAATGGCTGGCTGCTTGCCAAGGCGCGGCACCTGCCCACGAGCCGCAGCGCGTGCGCGCCGTAATTTTCGCGGATCAAGAGACCTCGCTTTCGGCCGCTGAGACCGCCGCGCGTCGAGCCGAGGCCGGGCTGAATGTAGTCACCGTGACGGATTATTCCCAGGCCTACAGCCTTGGAGCCGCAACAGCGGATGCGGAAATTGATGCCGGGGCTGACCTACTCATTCCCGGCGGCGAAGAGCTCGCCCGAGTTCCGGCCGTGGTAATGGCAACGATGACGCAGACGGAGCCGGTAGTGATCGTCGGCAAGCAGCGCAGCGTGGAAGACTGGAAGCGCGAGGTTTGCGCTATCCGGGACGCCATGTTCCGCGCCCGCAACCTCGAAGGCATGGAGCTGGTTGAATCGTGCCAGTCCACCGTACTAGCAGCCACGGTGGGGTTCATTACCCGGGCCGCGGAGCGCCGTACGCCCCTGCTTATCGACGCCCCCTTGACCGCCACCGCCGCGCTCCTTGCCGAGCGCGATAATCCCGGTGTGAAAGACTGGCTCTTCGCCACCTCCCTATCCACTGCCCCTGCGCACAAGTTGGCACTGGAAAAGCTAGGGCTCCACCCCCTGCTTAAGCTGGGAATGGAGCCACAACCTGCGCTCGGCGCCCTCGCGGCGCTGCCACTGCTGCTCACCGGAGTGGAGATCGCCGCGGACGCCTAAGCGGGGGTTACTTCACTAGGGTATGGAGCCAACCGTGGGTATCCTCCACTGCGCCGCGCTGGATTCCGGTGAGGCGCTCGCGCAGGGCCATGGTGATCTCCCCCGCTTCATTGCCATTGACCTGGAAGTCGGCAGAGTCTCCCAACACGTGACCCACCGGCGTAATAACCGCGGCAGTGCCACAAGCAAAGGCCTCTGACATCGCGCCGGATTCGGCATCGCGCTGCCACTCTTCGGTGGTAATGCGGCGCTCGGTGACCTTGTAGCCCACATCCTGTGCTACCTGCAATAGGGATTCGCGGGTAATGCCGGGCAGCAAGGAGCCCGATAGTTCTGGTGTAACAATCTCCGCGCTATCACCAGAGCCATACACAAACATCAGGTTCATTCCGCCCATCTCCTCGATGTAGCGGCGCTCAATGGCATCCAACCAGACAACCTGGTCACACCCCTTTTCATCTGCCTGGGCCTGCGCCAAGAGCGAGCCTGCATAGTTGCCCGCAAACTTGGCCGCGCCGGTGCCGCCAGGGGCTGCGCGCACGTAGTCAGTGGATAGCCACACCGAAACCGGCTTGATTCCGCCGCTGAAGTAGGAACCCGCTGGGGAGGCAATGAGCACGTAGCGGTAGGAATTGGCCGGGTGAACTCCCAAGGAGACTTCGGTGGAGATCATAAAGGGGCGCAGGTACAGCGCTTCTTCCCCGCCGGCTTCTGGTACCCAGTCCTGATCCACCTCAACCAATTGGCGCAGGGACTCAATAAACTCCTCCTGCGGAAGCTCCGGCATAGCCAGGCGCTCAGCGGAGTTGATTAAGCGCTGCGCATTGTGGTCCGGCCGGAAAGTAGCGATAGAACCATCCGGCTGTCGGTAAGCCTTGATGCCTTCAAAGATCGCCTGGCCATAATGGAATACGTTGCTGGCCGGGTCCATACTCATCGGACCGTACGGGCGCACCTGAGCATTGTGCCACCCCTTTTCTTCGGTCCAGTCAATGGTGACCATGTGGTCTGTAAAGTGCTTGCCAAAGCCGGGGTTGGCGAGGATGTCGCTCAAGTCTTCCGCGGACGTGGGGTTATCGGTACGAGTAATCGTGTAATCAAGCATGCCCACAATCTACCCCTTTATCTATAGCGAGGCAGGAATAAGTTCATCGCCGAGCGGTACAGTGGAGGGAAGATTGATAAGCCTTTCCATAAAGGAGGAGACAATGGCACAGTCCGATCTACCAGCACGCGGCCACTTTCCCCAGGTAAAGCTGGGAAAGAAGGTTCCTAAGAAGGCGGAAGCTCTACTTATCGCCGCTTTCGAGGGCGAAGGCGGCCTCGAGCTGCCAGGCACCGATCTGCTTGGGGGTGTGGCGCTGCGCTCCACCTATGAAGCACTGGTGGCCGTAGGGGCCTCTGGCAAGGCCGGTGAGGTCACGCGCGTGCCGGCTCCGGCCAAGGCGGGCGTGGCCTCCATCATCGCCGTTGGCTTGGGCGATGCGGAAGAAGTAGACGATGAGACGCTGCGCCGCGCTGCGGGCCAGGCCGCACGTTCCATCACCAAGGTGGGGGCCGTAGCCACCTCGCTAGGCGATTTTGGCGTCGCCCCAGTGGTAGAAGGCCTCATCCTCGGCGGCTATAAGTACTCTGGCCTGCGCTCTGAGTCGGCCGCGGAGACCACCACTTACACCGTGGTGGCGGAGAAGTCCGCACAAGAGGAATTCGACAGCGCCAAGATTACCGCCGAATCCGTCCTCATCGCCCGCGACCTAGTCAATACCCCTTCCAATCTGCTCTATCCAGAAACCTACGCGGCGTTCCTGTCTGCCCAAGCGGCAGAGGCCGGCCTTGAGGTAGAGGTCTTGGATGAAAAGGCACTGGAAAAGCAGGGCTTTGGCGGCATCATGGCCGTCGGCCGTGGGTCCGCACGTCCGCCGCGCTTGGTGCGCTTGAGCTGGAAGCCGAAGAAGGCCAAGCGCCACGTCGCCCTAGTAGGCAAGGGCATTACCTTTGATACCGGCGGTATTTCCCTGAAGCCGGGCGCCAAGATGTGGGACATGATTTCTGACATGGGCGGTTCCGCTGCCATGGCCGCAGCCATCATCGCTGCGGCAAAGCTGAACCTCAAGGTGGGCATCACCGCTACCCTGCCACTGGCGGAAAACATGCCGGGCAGCGATGCCACCCGCCCGGGTGACGTCATCACCCACTACGGCGGCATTACCTCCGAGGTTCTCAACACTGACGCGGAGGGCCGCCTCGTGCTTGCCGACGCCATTGCGCGCGCCAGCGAAGACAACCCCGATTACCTCATCGAAACCGCTACCTTGACCGGCGCCCAGATGGTCGCCCTGGGTGAGCGCACCGCCGGCGTGATGGGCTCGGAAGAATTCCGCGATCGCATGGCCGAGATTGGCCGCGAGGTGGGCGAGAAGGCATGGGCCATGCCTTTGCTAGAGGAACACGAGGAATCCGTGAAGTCCGCCAGCGCCGATATCCGCAATATCAACGCCAAGCGTGAGGGCGGCATGGAATACGCCGGCACCTACCTCCAGCACTTCGTGGGCGAGGGAATCGAATGGGCTCATATCGACGTGGCAGGCCCTTCCTTCAACACCACGGGCGCTTATGGATACACCCCAAAGATGGGCACCGGCGTGCCCACCCGCACGGTGGTTGCCGCCTTGCGCGAGATTGCTGAATTAAAGTAGCACCACAACAGGCTTAGTGCGTTTAGAATCCTAGAAGCATGAAGCCTGCTTTAATCATCGTTGACGTGCAACATGACTTCTGCCCCGGCGGCGCCTTAGGCACCGAGCGGGGCAACGAGGTCGCTGTAAAAATCGCTACCCTGCAACGGGATTACGAAACCGTCGTAGCCACGCAGGATTGGCACATCGATCCGGGTTCTCACTTTTCTACGGACCCGGATTTTGTCGATTCTTGGCCGGTGCACTGCGTAGCCGAGTCCCATGGGGCAGCCATGCATGAGGCCATCGGGCCGGCGCAAGCCTACTTCCGCAAGGGCGAATACACCGCCGCCTATTCCGGATTCGAGGGCGCTGCGAACGGCACCTTGCTCGCTGACTGGTTGCGCGAGCGCCACATAGACGCCGTGGATATCGTGGGCATTGCCACCGATCACTGCGTGCGCGCCACGGCCGCCGACGCCCTCAGGGAGGGCTTTGCCGTCCGCGTATTGCGTGAATATTGCTCCCCAGTGGACGAAGCCCGCGGCGAGGCCGCGTTGCAAGAGTTGGCCGCCGCCGGCGCCACCATCTGCTAAACACATGAAAACGCCTACGGCCCTCGAACCGAATCTGGTCCGAGGGCCGCTGGCGTCTCTCTACAAGGTGTTTCCATGTATCGGCTAATGCAGCCGCCCTCTGGAAACAGGAGGGGTTCTCTCTATCTCTCTCGCATGCGCTCTCTCAAACGCATGAATTAAGTATGGAATGCCGATATTGGATCCGGGTGTCAGGTACCTGAAAGTTTCCTGTTGAATTGTGCCACCAAGGCTCCTACTACCTCACCTCGACAAATACGTCTCCACCCAAATGGCGAAAGCTCTGCGCTATGCGAGACGATTGTTATAGGGTGATCTGCGTCCCCACGGGTGCCCGAGCACGGGCTGAGAGTGCGCTAAAGCTGCGCATAGACCGTTCGAACCTGTTTGGTTAATACCTACGAAGGAAGAGAGGAGCGCTTGCCATGACGGCTGCCCCAGAAAACCACCCTAAGCATTCCTATTCCCCCATTCACCACGACGGTCTAGAAGTTCCAGAGACCGAAATCCAACTGGATGATTCCCCACAAGGCCCCAATGAGCCCTTCCGCGTCTACCGCACGCGTGGGCCAGAATGCGCACCTGAAGTGGGGCTACCGGCCCTGCGCAGCGAGTGGATTAGCGAGCGCGGAGATACCAAAGAGTACGCCGGTCGCGGCCGCGAGCTGGCTGACGATGGACGTGCCGCACAGCGCCGCGGGGCGTCTTCCCAAGAGTGGAAAGGCTCTAAGCGCCCGCCGCTTAAGGCTCAGCCCGGGCGCCGCGTAACTCAAATGCACTACGCTCGCCAAGGAATCATCACCCGCGAAATGGAATTCGTAGCACTGCGTGAGCACTGCGATCCGGAATTCGTTCGCGCTGAGGTAGCTCGCGGCCGCGCCATTATCCCTAATAATGTCAACCACCCCGAGTCTGAGCCCATGATCATTGGGCGAAAATTTCTCACCAAAATCAACGCCAATATTGGTAACTCCGCGGTTACCTCCTCCATCGAGGAAGAAGTTTCCAAACTGCGCTGGGCTACCCAGTGGGGCGCGGACACCGTAATGGATCTTTCCACTGGTGACGATATCCACACCACCCGCGAGTGGATTCTGCGCAATTCCCCAGTTCCCATTGGCACCGTGCCTATTTACCAAGCATTGGAAAAGGTCAATGGCGTGGCAGAGGATCTGACCTGGGAAATCTTCCGCGATACCGTCATCGAGCAATGCGAACAGGGTGTGGACTATATGACCGTTCACGCCGGTGTGCTCTTGGCGTATGTACCGCTAGCAAGCAATCGCGTGACCGGCATTGTCAGCCGCGGTGGCTCCATCATGGCGGGATGGTGCCTTGCTCACCACAAAGAGTCATTTCTGTACGAGCACTTCGATGAGCTGTGCGAGATTTTCGCTCAATACGATGTTGCATTTTCGCTTGGCGACGGCCTGCGCCCCGGCAGCCTTGCCGATGCCAACGACGCCGCCCAATTTGCAGAGCTAAAGACTATCGGCGAGCTTACCCGCCGCGCCTGGGAGTATGACGTCCAAGTCATGGTGGAAGGCCCCGGACACGTGCCTCTCAACATGATTCAAGAAAACAACGAACTCGAACAGGACTGGGCTTCAGATGCCCCCTTCTATACCCTCGGCCCTCTAGTTACCGATATCGCCCCTGGCTATGATCACATCACTTCCGCCATCGGTGCCGCCCATATCGCAATGGGTGGTACAGCCATGTTGTGCTATGTCACGCCGAAGGAGCACTTGGGACTGCCCAACCGCGATGATGTAAAAACTGGCGTCATTACCTATAAGATTGCGGCGCATTCAGCGGACGTGGCCAAGGGACATCCAGGCGCCCGCGCTTGGGACGATGCCATGAGCAAGGCCCGCTTTGAATTTCGCTGGAATGACCAATTTGCGCTCTCCCTCGACCCAGAGACCGCGCAGGCCTATCACGATGAAACGTTGCCTGCTGAGCCAGCAAAGACCGCACACTTTTGTTCCATGTGTGGGCCGAAGTTCTGCTCCATGCGCATTAGCCAAGACATCCGCGAGATGTTCGGCGGGCAAATGGCCGAGCTGGGCATGCCGACGCTGGGCGACCAGGTCCGCGCGGCAGCCCACGGCTCAGCACCAGAGGAAGGTATGCAGGAAAAATCCGCCGAATTCCGCCGCAACGGGTCTCAAATTTATTTACGCGAGGATGCTGACCTAGCTTAGCTCTCGCCCTGTATCGGGATTTTCGCCGCGCTCAAATCGGGCGCGGCGTTGCCTTTGCTCTTCCCTCTTGCGCAAGATGCGCTGCCTTTCCATGCGTTCACGCATGCGCTGCGGATAGCCGGTTTCTTCCACGTCATAAATATCGCAGCTCAATAATTTAGCCACCGCATCGATGCCCTTTGGTCCGCCGATTCGACGGCGAATGAACTCGCCGCTTTCATCAACCACAACTACGGACATCTCATTGACTACAGTTTCCGGTTCTACAAAGGCCTCTACATATACCTTTCCGGCGGCCCATTGTTGCAGATCCTGCGCGTCTTCCGGGCGGATGGTCTCCCCCGGTCCGCGGGGTGGTCGCAGCGACGATCTGGACTTATTGCGGCGGAAAGGGTTGAACATAATTCCCTAGCTTACCCGGAAGGAGGGTAGTTACTAACCCCACATCTGCACGAGGGTGAGCATCACGCTGTAAGATTGTCGGGTAGCGATAGAACACTTCCAACTTTCGAGGAGTCTTATAACTCATGGCGAACTCCGTTGAGATGCCCGAGCTGGGCGAATCCGTAACCGAAGGCACCATCACGCAGTGGCTGAAGTCCGTAGGCGACACCGTCGAGGTAGACGAACCATTGCTCGAGGTCTCCACCGATAAGGTCGATACCGAAATCCCTTCCCCCGTAGCCGGCACCATTATTGAAATTAAGGCTGACGAGGATGACACCATCGAGGTTGGCGAGGTCATCGCCATCATCGGTGACGAGGATGAGGCAGGCTCCGCATCCAACGACTCCTCCGCTGATAAGGGCGAGGAAGAAGCAGAAGAAAAGAAGGAAGAGCCAAAGGCTGACTCCTCCAACAGCGGCTCCGGCGACGCAGCCGACGTGGAAATGCCAGAACTCGGCGAATCCGTCACCGAAGGCACCATCACCCAGTGGCTGAAGTCCGTAGGCGACACCGTCGAGGTAGACGAGCCACTGCTCGAGGTCTCCACCGATAAGGTCGACACCGAAATTCCTTCCCCAGTAGCAGGCACCCTGGTAGAAATCCTCGCCGACGAGGACGACACCATCGAGGTCGGCGAAGTCATCGCCCGCATCGGCGACGAAAACGCCACCGCATCCTCCTCCGAGGCCAAGCCAGAGCCACAGGAAGAAAAGAAGGAAGAGCCCAAGGCCGAAGCAAAGGAAGACAAGAAGCCAGAACCGAAGGCTGAGGAAAAGAAGGAATCCAAGCAGGATTCCTCCCTGAACACCTCTGCCAAGGTCAATAACGGCGACAACGTTCCTTATGTCACCCCACTGGTACGCAAGCTGGCTGAAAAGCACGGCGTAGACCTCAACACCGTTGAGGGCACCGGCGTGGGCGGCCGCATCCGCAAGCAGGACGTGCTCGCCGCTGCTGGTGAGGGCGATGCACCTGCCAAGTCTGGCGCACAGTCTGATAACTCTCCTCGCGCTCGTTGGTCCACCAAGTCCGTGGATCCGGCCAAGCAGGAGCTCATCGGCACCACCCAGAAGGTCAACCGCATCCGCGAAATCACCGCCGCCAAGATGGTCGAGGCACTGCAGATTTCCGCGCAGCTTACCCACGTCCAGGAAGTCGACATGACTGCCATCTGGGATATGCGCAAGAAGAACAAGCAGGCGTTCATCGACAAGCACGGTGCCAACCTGTCCTTCCTGCCATTCATCGTGAAGGCTACCGCCGAGGCTCTGGTCTCCCACCCGAACGTCAATGCGTCTTATAACCCAGAGACCAAGGAGATGACCTACCACTCGGACGTCAACATCGCTATCGCCGTTGACACCCCGAAAGGCCTGCTCACCCCGGTTATCCACAAGGCGCAGGACATGACCCTGCCGCAGATCGCTCAGCAGATTGCAGAGCTGGCTGATAAGGCCCGCAATAACAAGCTGAAGCCGAACGATCTCACCGGTGCTACCTTCACCGTGACCAACATCGGTTCCGAGGGCGCCATGCTCGATACCCCGATCTTGGTTCCGCCACAGGCCGGCATCCTGGGCACCGCGGCTATCGAAAAGCGCCCAGTCGTTGTCAACGAGAACGGCCAGGACGCCATCGCCATCCGCCAGATGTGCTACCTGCCATTCACCTACGATCACCAGGTAGTTGACGGTGCGGACGCAGGCCGCTTCATCACCACCATCAAGGATCGCCTGCAGACCGCAGACTTCCAGGCAGACCTCGAAGTCTAAAGGTTCTATCGCCGCTTGAAGCCTCTTAGCCCCACTGCGGGGCTAAGAGGCTTCAGCTATGTCTGGGGTGCCAAGTGGGGGTGGCGGATCCGAAAACGGCGGACTAATCCATCCCTTTTTATTCGAGGTGTTGAGGGTGCCTTGCCCCTAAGCCCATGGTGAGCGCACTGGGTGCAGTTCTATACAGTGACGCGCTGCATAAAAGTTTCCAAAGCGGGATCGGCTCACCCATTGTTAAACATATAATTGGGGCGGTTACAGCCACTGTCCCCCTATTAAGGAGTCTCACTGACATGGAATTCATCTCCCGCCACCTAGGGCCGGATTCTGCGGAGCAGGCCACCATGCTTGCGAAGGTAGGCTACGACAGCGTGGACGCGCTGGTCGATGCCGCCATTCCGTCAAAGATCCGCGCCGCAGAACTGCCTCAGCTTCCTGAGGCGCTCTCGGAAGATGAGGCGCAGGCTACATTGCGGGAGTACGCCAACCAGAACACCGTGCTGAAGTCCTTCTACGGACAAGGCTTTTCTGACACCCTCACCCCCGCGGTCATCCGCCGCGGTTTATTGGAAGACGCGGGATGGTACACCGCCTATACCCCGTATCAGCCAGAGATCTCCCAGGGTCGTCTTGAAGCGCTGTTGAACTTCCAGACCATGATTGAGTCCCTGACCGGTCTGCCCATCGCCAATGCATCCTTGCTGGATGAGGCCTCCGCCACCGCGGAAGCCGTGGGACTTATGTCCCGCGCGGTAAAGAAGGGTCGCCGCGTGGTGCTGGATTCTCGCCTGCACCCGCAGGTGCTTACCGTCGCCGCGGAGCGCGCCCGCGCGATTGACCTCGAGGTAGAAATCGTAGACCTGCGCGAAGGCCTCGTGGGCGAGGACCTCATCGGCGCAGTAATCGCCTACACCGGTACCGAGGGCGACATCTTTGACCCCTCCACCATCATCGAGGAGCTGCACACCCGCGGCGCTTTGGCCACCGTGGCCACCGACCCGCTTTCGCTGCTCCTGCTGGAGGCACCTGGCTCGCTGGGCGCCGATATTGTGCTCGGTTCTTCCCAGCGCTTTGGCGTTCCGCTCTTCTTCGGCGGCCCGCACGCTGCCTACATGGCAGTCACGGAAAAGCTCAAGCGCCAGATGCCTGGCCGCATCGTGGGCGTGTCCAAGGACGCGGATGGTCGCCCCGCTTACCGCCTAGCACTGCAGACCCGCGAGCAGCACATTCGCCGTGAACGCGCTACCTCTAATATCTGTACTGCGCAGGCACTACTGGCCAATGTCGCCTCCATGTACGCCGTCTACCACGGCCCGCAAGGCCTCAAGGCCATTGCCCAGCGCGTCCACGCGCTCGCTTCCTCCTTTGCGCAGGCCGTCAAGGATGCCGGAAAGCAACTCGTGTCCGAGGACTTCTTCGATACCGTGACCGTCGCCGGCGTAGACGCCGCCACCATCAAGACTGACCTCCAAAAGGAGGGCTACCTCGTGCGCACCATCGGCGAGGACAAGGTATCGGTGTCCTTTGGTGAGTCGGCAACCAAGGAGGACGTCGCCAAGCTCGCCCAAGCCTTCGGCGCCAATGCCGCTGAGGCCGACTTTGCCCTGCCGGAGAACCTGCAGCGTGGCGAGGAGCCACTCCAGCACGAAATCTTCAATCGCATCCACTCCGAGACCCAGATGCTGCGCTACCTGCGCAAGCTGGCCGATAAGGACCTGGCGCTCGACCGCACCATGATCCCGCTGGGCTCCTGCACCATGAAGCTCAACCCCACCGCCGCCATGGAGCCGATTTCCTGGCCGGAGTTTGCAGGCATCCACCCCTACGCACCAGAGGAAACGACCGCCGGTTGGCGCGCCTTGGTAGAAGAGATTGAGGGCTGGCTGGCCGAGGTCACTGGTTATGCCAAGGTCTCCATCCAGCCCAATGCCGGCTCCCAGGGCGAGCTGGCGGGTCTTTTGGCCATCCGCCGCTACCACGTAGCCAATGGCGGTAACGAGCGCGATGTAGTGCTCATCCCAGCTTCCGCGCACGGTACCAATGCGGCTTCGGCAACGCTGGCTAACCTGCGCGTTGTTGTGGTCAAGACCGCCGAGGACGGCTCTATTGACCTGGCGGATTTGGATGAGAAGATTGCCAAGCACGGCAACCACATCGCCGGCATCATGGTGACCTACCCGTCCACTCACGGTGTCTTTGATCCGGAGGTCCGCGACGTATGCGATAAGGTCCACGCTGTGGGCGGCCAGGTCTACATCGACGGTGCGAATATGAACGCGCTGACCGGCTGGGCCCGCCCCGGCCAGTTCGGCGGCGATGTTTCCCACCTCAACCTGCACAAGACCTTTACTATTCCGCATGGCGGTGGTGGCCCGGGCGTGGGTCCGGTCGCCGTGGCCGAGCACCTCATCCCCTTCCTGCCCACCAACGCCGCGGATCCGCAGCTGGATGCCACCACCGCTACCCCGGTAGGTCAGGGCGTACCAATTACCAATACCAAGTATGGCTCGGCGGGTGTGCTGCCAATTTCCTGGGCGTACCTTGCTATGACCGGTGCGCAGGGACTGGCCCAGGCCTCCGCCCACGCGATTTTGGGCGCGAACTACCTGGCCAAGTCCTTGGAAGATTCCTTCCCTGTGCTCTACACCGGCAACGCTGGCTTGGTTGCGCACGAATGCATCCTGGATCTGCGCGCGCTTACCGACGCCTCCGGGGTCACCGCAGCCGACGTAGCCAAGCGCCTCGTGGACTTTGGTTTCCATGCCCCGACCCTCGCCTTCCCGGTGGCCGGAACCCTCATGGTCGAACCCACCGAGTCGGAAGACCTGGGCGAGCTGGACCGCTTCATTGAGGCTATGCGCACCATCCGCGCGGAGATCCAAGAGATCATCGACGGCGAGGTTTCCTACGAAGGCTCCGTTATCCACCACGCACCATTTACCGCGGAGTCCGTCGGTGCCGATGCGTGGGAGTTCGCCTTCAGCCGCGAAAAGGCAGCGTGGCCCGTGAAATCCCTGCGCCACAGCTACAAGTACTTCCCGCCGGTGCGCCGCATCGACGAGGCCTACGGCGACCGCAACCTGGTCTGTAGCTGCCCACCACCAGAAGCTTTCGACATCGACGATTCTGAGGAGTAACCATGACTGAACTACTCACCTCCCCGCTTCATGCCGAGCACGAAAAGCTCGGCGCCACTTTCACGGCCTTCGGCCCGTGGAACATGCCCTTGAAGTACCAGAACGAGCTGGATGAGCACCGCGCGGTGCGCAGCACCGCTGGCCTCTTTGACCTCTCCCACATGGGCGAAATCTGGGTCAACGGCGCCGACGCCGGCAAGTTCTTGTCCTACGCCTTCATCTCCAACTTCGAGCCCCTCAAAGTGGGCAAGGCCAAGTACTCCATGATTACCGCCGAAGACGGCGGCATCATCGATGACCTTATTACCTACCGCTTTGAAGAGGATAAATTCCTCGTCGTCCCGAACGCCGGCAACGCCGATACCGTATGGGACGAGCTCAACAAGCGCGCCGAGGACTTCGATGTGACCCTGAAGAACGAGTCCCGTGACGTCGCGATGATCGCCGTCCAGGGCCCTAAGGCCGCAGAAATCCTCGTCCCGCTGGTAGAAGACAATAAGCAGGACGAGGTATATAACCTCGGCTACTACGCTGCCACCATGGGCAAGGTAGCGCGCACCTTCGCCATTATCGCGCGCACCGGCTACACCGGTGAGGATGGCTTCGAGCTCATCGTGTATAACTCCGATGCCCCACAGCTGTGGGAAGAACTGCTCAAGGCCGGTGCGGAATACGACCTCAAGCCGTGCGGCCTTGCCGCCCGCGATTCCCTGCGCCTCGAGGCCGGCATGCCGCTCTACGGCAACGAGCTCTCTCGCGATATCACCCCAGTAGAGGCGGGCATGGCGCGTGCCTTTGCCAAGAAGGAGGCCGATTTCGTCGGCGCCGAGGTCATCCGCCAGCGCGCCGCCGAAGGCCCACAGGTAGCGATCACCGGTCTCACCTCCACGCAGCGCCGCGCCGCGCGCGCCGGAGCCGAAGTATTCGTGGGAGACAAGAAGGTCGGAACCGTCACCTCCGGCCAGCCTTCCCCCACCCTGGGACACCCAGTGGCCATCGCGCTGCTGGAAACCAGCGCTGAACTCGAGCCCGGCGCCGAAGTCGAGGTAGAGATCCGCGGCAAGCGCTATCCTTTTGAAGTAGCCGCGTTGCCGTTCTACAAGCGCGATAAGTAAACACTTTCTCAACCAGCCCGAAAGGACTACATCACCATGGCTACCCTTCCACAAGATTTCTCCTACTCCGAAGACCACGAGTGGGTCAACGCCACCGCTGACGCCGTCGCTGGCGCTACCGTGCGCATCGGCATTACCTCCGTCGCTGCCGATCGCCTGGGCGAGGTTGTCTTTGCCGAGCTACCGGAGGTGGGCGATACCGTCACCGCCGGCGAGTCCTGCGGCGAAGTCGAATCCACCAAGTCCGTCTCTGACCTCTACTCCCCTGTCACCGGCACCGTCAAGGCCGTCAACGAGGCTGTGCACGATGACTACGCCGTCATCAACAACGACCCGTTTGGTGAGGGCTGGCTCTTCGAGGTCGAGGTAGATGAGGCAGGCGAGCTCATGGATGCCGCCGCCTACGCATCCGCTAACGGCCTGGACTAATTCAGCCCCACGCGGGAGGGTGTGCCACGCGCATCCTCCCGCTTTGCTTTGCCCGCCGCACCAGAGGAAACTTTGAGGCTATGACTGCACCACGCGATCCTTTCTTCCCCGCCGAGCGCTCCATCCGCGCCTCCGATAAGCCACTAGAGGTCCGTTTCTTGGGCCGGATGGACTACCAAGAGGCGTGGGATTACCAGGCCGAGGTAGCGGCCGCCCGCGCCAAGGGCGAGCAGGGCGACGTGGTGCTCGTGGTTGAGCACCCCAATATCTATACCGCCGGCAAGCGCACCCAGCCAGAGGATATGCCGGATAATGGCCTGCCCGTTATCACCGTGGACCGCGGCGGGCGCATTACCTGGCATGGCGAGGGCCAGTTGGTCATCTACCCCATTATCAAGCTGGCAGAGCCTGTCGACGTCGTCGACTATGTCCGCCGCTTGGAGGAAGCCACCATCCAGACCGTGCGACAGATGGGAGTGACCACCGCAGGGCGCATCGACGGCCGCTCGGGTGTTTGGGTACCCTCCACCACCCAGGCCAAGGATCCGGCTGCCCCGAAGCGCGACCGCAAAATTGCCGCGCTGGGCATCCGCATTACCCGCGGGGTGACCATGCACGGCTTGGCGCTCAATTGCTGCAATACGCTGGAATACTACGACCACATCGTGGCCTGCGGCATCGACGACGCCGACGTGACCACTCTGTCCTTAGAACTGGGCCACCAAGTCAGCCTCGAGGACGCCACCCAGCCGCTGTTGCAAGCGCTGGACGACGCCCTCTCGGGCCGCCTCATCGTCGCCGACCACACCTTCGGCTCAGCCCCGGATCCCACGAAGCTGGCCAATGAAAGGGCACGGGAGAGGCGTCGGCAAGCGCGGGACTAGCCCTCGTTCGGGGCTGGCGCGGAATAGGATGTGACCCTGGCGACTTATACCTAGAAGAGCTATTAGCCATCACCACCATCAACCGATAAAGTGAGTTTTTGTGACTGTAAAGCCTGAAGGACGCAAGATGCTCCGCATTGAAAAGAAGAATGCGGAGTCACCCATCGAACAAAAGCCACGCTGGATTCGCAACCAGGTCCGCACCGGCCCGGGCTACGAGGACATGAAGTCCCGCGTGACCGGCGCTTCCCTGCACACCGTGTGCCAAGAGGCAGGCTGCCCGAATATCCACGAGTGCTGGGAATCCCGCGAGGCTACGTTCCTTATCGGTGGCGATAAGTGCACCCGCCGCTGCGACTTCTGCGATATTGCCACCGGCAAGCCGGAAGAACTCGACCGCGACGAGCCGCGCCGCGTGGCCGAAAATATCCGGGAAATGGACCTTAACTACACCACCATTACCGGCGTTACCCGCGACGATCTTCCGGATGAGGGCGCATGGCTCTACGCGGAGGTCGTGCGCAAGATTCACGAGCTTAACCCGCATACCGGCGTGGAAAACCTCACCCCGGATTTCTCCGGCAAGCCGGACCTTTTGGAAGAGGTCTTTGAGGCCAAGCCGGAGGTCTTTGCCCACAACCTGGAAACCGTGCCGCGCATCTTTAAGCGCATCCGCCCGGCCTTCCGCTACGAGCGCTCCCTGGACGTTATCCGCCAGGCCCACGACTATGGCCTGATTACCAAGTCCAACCTGATTTTGGGCATGGGCGAGACCGAGGATGAGGTCGAGGAAGCATTGCGTGACCTGCGCTCTGCTGGCTGCGATATCATCACCATCACCCAGTACCTGCGCCCCGGCCCGCGCTTCCACCCGATTGAGCGCTGGGTGCGCCCAGAGGAGTTCGTCGCCCACTCCAAGCTAGCCAAGGAGCTCGGCTTCGGCGGCGTCATGTCTGGCCCGCTGGTGCGCTCGTCCTACCGCGCCGGCCGCCTCTACGTGCAGGCCATGGAAAAGCGCGGCTTCGAGCTGCCAGAAAACCTCAAGCACCTGGCCGAGACCTCCCAGGGTGCCACTGCCCAAGAGGCCTCCACCCTGCTGGAGAAGTACGGCCCCTCGGAAGAGACTCCAGTGACCACCCGCATGGCCAAGACCCCGGCTAATGCGAATTCGGCGGCGGCCACCATCCGCTAAACCGAACGTTTTCATAACGGCCTGCGCTTTTCGCGTGGGCCGTTTTAACATTTATGCCCGTTGACCTTTAAAGTAGGAGCCATGGCGAAAGATGACAAGGCAGCACTAAAGGCTGCAAAGAAGCAAGAACGCGCGGCCAAGCGCCAGCAGCGTAAGCAAACCTGGTCCCAAATGTGGCAAGCATTCAATATGCAGCGCAAGCAGGATAAGGCGCTTATCCCCATCATGCTGGGTGCCTTCCTGGGCATGGGCTTGCTCTTCTTCCTCATTGGCCTGCTTTTTGGCGGCGAGTGGTTCATGCTCATCCTCGGTTTGGGCATTGGCGCGTTGCTCGCCATGTTCCTCTTTACCCGCCGCCTTGAGCGCGATATGTACAAGCGCGTAGAAGACCAGCCGGGCGCTGCCGGCTGGGCGCTGGAGCAGCAGCTGCGCAATACCGTGGGTATCGTGTGGTCCGTAAAGACCGGTGTGGCCGCTACCCGCCAGCAGGATCTTATCCACCGCGTCATCGGCAACGCCGGCGTCATCTTCGTGTGCGAGGGCAATAAGAACCGTGTCCGCCCCACCTTGAACCAGCTGAAGAAGCGTGTAGACAAGATCGCCGGCGGCGTTCCCATCTACGAAATCTTCGTGGGCAACGGCGAGGACGAGGTTCCCGTATCCAAGCTGCGCAATAAGGTCATGAAGCTGCCACGCAACTTCAATAAGAACGAAACCTACGACAACATCCGCCGCATCGAGGCCATGGACTCCATGCCGGGTACCACCCCGGGTATGCCTAAGGGCCCGATGCCCCACCAGGCGCAGAACATGGCCGGCATGAACCGCCGCATGCGCCGCGCCCAGCAGCGCAAGAAGAATAAATAAACGCTAAAGCTAATCCCTGCTACACCGTCTACGGCGTAGCAGGGATTTTCTTATGCCTTTGAAAGCCTTGAGTTCAGAGGGTCGTTGCAACACTTTCCCTTAGGAGGGTGTTGTTGTGTCTGAGATTATTGGCCCGTTTCATTCGTTGTCTGAATCGGATCGTCG
>NZ_MKXT01000094.1:1636-3180 GCF_001913985.1 Corynebacterium sp. S5S1 | reverse complement strand
CCCGGCACCGGGTCGATCTGGGCGGAGACCGGGACGATGACAGAAAACCCGCGCTCGGAGTTTTCTGCGGTATTTTCAGCGCTGTTGTTAGCCACGGTGTCTTCCACCGTGAAGTCGTCTGCCGTGAAATCGTCCGCCGTGAAATCGTTCGCTGCGAACCCCTCGTCAGCCGGCCCTTCCACACGCAACACCAGTCTCTCGCTGGCTAAATGCACCGGGTCCCCATCCTGAAAGCCGGTGAGCGTGAACAATACCGGATACGCGCCCGGTTGCGTGATGCTTAACGACGGCGAATCCGCCAACGCCGTAGAAATATCCATCGACGCGCTAGTGGAACTATTCGGCGCCACCGAAGCCAGATTCACAGCATTGCCCCAATACGGGAAATCACTGTGCGCCAGGGCAGCCTGCGCCTCGTCTGCAGAATTCACAGCATCAGCCCGGCGCACTGTCACCTGGACGTCGCTGAGCTCCGATGCCGAGCGATTATCAATCCGGAATTGAGCCTGCAGCTGCTCGCCCACACCCACCGGCGTGGTAGCGGAAGCACCAGAGGCGATTTCTTCCAGGGAGGACAAAGACAAACTGACGTCGTCGTCGGCAAGCGGGTCATGCGGCAAGCCCCACAACTCGGATTTCTCCGGTGAGACCGGCACTGGCTCGGGTGCGGCGATCGCGGCCGGGGCAGCAATGACACCAGGCAGAGCAGCTACCAGCAACAACGCCGAGAAAGCAGCAGGCCGGCTCATCGCGGGGTGATCCTTCCCGCCTCTTTTTCTGCTCGCGCCAACTCCGGCAGCAAATCGTGTGCCCTGCGGGCTAATTTCCGCTCGTCGGCATACGCGAGACGCTCCATCAGCTCGGAAGCCGGAATCCACGCCACCTCCGTGACCTCCGGGTCTTCGTCGTTCAGCCAACCGTCGACGAAGCGCAACAGGTGATGGTGCACCGTTTTGTGGATGCGCACGCCGTCGGAGACGAACCAGTAATCAATCACACCTAAGTTCTCGAATACCTCGCCGTGGATTCCTGTTTCCTCCCACACTTCCCGCTCGGCGGTCAGCGTATGCTCCTCATCCGGTTCGACGTGGCCCTTCGGCATGGACCACAACAGACGGCCCCGCCGGTCCAGACGGCCAATCAAGGCCACATAAATGCTGGAGAGATCAACCGTGCCGTTCTCCGCGACCGCCTCTGCAAGCCCGGATAGCACCAAACCACCCGCGGACGTTTCCGTGCGGGTTTCCATGACAGAACGCTGGGAACTGTGGCCCCTGCGCGGATGGGCGTTCTTGTTGGCGTGTTTGGGGTGTTGTTGTGACGCTTGCTTGGATGTTCGCTGCTTCGACGAGTGTTGCTTCGACGACTGCTGCTTGGAACTTTGCTGCTTGGACGAGTGTTGCTTGCCCTGTTTGCGTGCGTGGTGTTTCTGCGCAGGTTGTGCGCGTTTTTTCCCGGAGTTCTCGTCCGTGTTTTGTGCAGCATCAGTATTGCCGCCGGCGGGATTGTGACCTCCCTTCTGTGCGGCCGGGCGACGCCGGCGT
>NZ_MKXT01000094.1:463-1510 GCF_001913985.1 Corynebacterium sp. S5S1 | reverse complement strand
TCTTAGCAGGATTGGTGCAGCGTTTTGATGCTGCCGGTTATCAGCTGTTTTTGGTTGGCGGTTCGGTCCGCGATGCCATGCTGTCACGTCTGGGCCATGATCTCGATTTCACTACCGATGCCCGCCCGGAGGTTGTGAAGCCAATCTTGGATGAGTGGGCTGAGACCGTCTGGGACACCGGCATCGCGTTTGGCACGGTTTCTGCTGTGAAAAAGGGCGAACAGATTGAGCTGACGACGTTTCGTTCCGATGCCTACGATGGTGATTCCCGTAATCCCGTCGTGGAGTTTGGTGACACCCTCGATGGTGATCTGATCCGCCGCGATTTCAAGGTCAATGCCATGGCCGTGGAATTAACTCTTGCCGACGACGACCCGAACGTGATCACTGGCCGGTTCCATGACCCGGTGGGTGGTTTCGCCGACATGGTCGCTGGGGTGTTGGACACGCCGGATTCCCCGGAGATTTCTTTCCGCGATGATCCGCTGCGCATGTTGCGTGCTGCGCGGTTTGTGTCCCAGTTGGAACTGCGCATTGCCGACCGGGTGCGCGCGGCGATGCGGGACATGGCCGGTGAGATTAAGCGTATTACTGCCGAGCGCGTGCAGGTGGAACTAGACAAGCTGATGGCGGGGGCCAACCCGGTGGCTGGCATCGAAGTGCTGGTGGAGACAGGATTGGCCGAGCACATTCTGCCGGAGATCCCCGCGCTGGCGATGGAACCAGACGAGCACCTGCAACACAAAGATGTGTACAAGCACTCGTTGACCGTGTTGCAGCAGGCAATTGATCTCGAGGATGACGAGCATTCGCCGGATCTGGTGCTGCGTTGGGCGGCGTTGCTCCATGACATCGGCAAGCCAGCCACGCGCGCGAAAAAGCCGGGCGGTGGGGTGAGTTTCCATCACCACGAGGTGGTCGGCGCGAAAATGACGCGGAAGCGGTTGCGGAAGCTGAAGTATCCGAAGGCCGTGATTGAAGACATCGCGAATTTGGTGTTTTTGCATATGCGTTTCCACGGCTTCAGCGAGGGTGAGTGGACTGATT
>NZ_MKXT01000094.1:0-452 GCF_001913985.1 Corynebacterium sp. S5S1 | reverse complement strand
TTCCGCGGTGCGTCGTTACGTGACTGATGCTGGTGCACTACTGCCCCGCTTGCATAAGTTGGTGCGGGCGGATTGCACCACGCGGAACCAGAAGAAGGCTCGTCGGTTGGGCCGCGCCTATGACAATTTGCTGGAGCGTATCGACGAGATTCAGGAAAAAGAAGACCTAGCTCGCGTGCGCCCGGATCTAGACGGCAACGAAATCATGGAAATCTTGGGGCTGGAACCAGGCCCAGAGGTCGGTAAGGCGTGGGCGTACCTGAAGGAATTGCGCTTGGAGCACGGCCCGTTGGGCAAAGAAGAAGCCATCGCGAAGCTGCGGGAAAAGTGGGGCGTTGCCTAAATGCCTCACTCACCTAGCAGCAAGGGGAATCCTGCGTCACACACTCGGCGGGAATCCGTGCGGGCTGGGTTGCAGGAGGCCGCCCCGGTTTTTCTTGGTTTGGTGCCGC
>NZ_MKXT01000033.1:2447-21513 GCF_001913985.1 Corynebacterium sp. S5S1 | reverse complement strand
GGCCAATATATGCTTTTGGAGCATATATTTTCCGCAAACGCGGAGTTCAGAGCATGAAAATCAACGATTCCGGACACACATTTTGTCGCTTAACCCTCCCTAGACATCGAAACAGCCCCGCCTTCCTATCGTTCAGGAAGGCGGGGCCATTTATATCCCGCGTTAACGCAAATTGAACTGCACGTTAGAAGGTGAAGTCCTCATCCAACGGGACGGAAGCGCCGGTGAATTCACCGAAGCCGTCATCGCCGTAGATGGAATCGCCGTAAGTCGGGATCGAGTATGCAGCGTTGCGTGCAGCCTCGGTCGGCTTGACGGAGATATTGCGGTAGCGGGAGATACCGGTACCGGCCGGGATGAGCTTACCGATGATGACGTTCTCCTTGAGGCCGATGAGCTTATCGGAGCGCTTGTTAATAGCGGCGTCGGTAAGCACACGCGTGGTCTCCTGGAAGGATGCAGCGGACAGCCAGGACTCGGTAGCCAAGGAAGCCTTGGTAATACCCATGATCTCCGAGCGCAGCTGAGCCGGCTCGCCGCCCTCTGCCACCTGGGCAGCGTTGAGCTGCTTAGCCTCAGAGAGGTCGATGAGATTACCCGGCAGCAAGTCCGTGGTACCCGCATCGATGACGGTACCGCGGCGCAGCATCTGGCGGATGATGATCTCGATGTGCTTATCGTGGATAGCCACACCCTGGGTACGGTACACAGCCTGCACCTCGTTGATAAGGTGCTGCTCCACACCACGGCGGCCGAGAACCTCGAGAACGTCGTGCGGGTCAGCCGCACCACGCATCAGGCGGTCACCGGTCTCAACGTGGTCGCCGTCCTTGAGGGAACGCTCAATCATGGCGTCCGGATTGGACTCCATTGGGCGACGGACCTGAGCCAGGCCCTGGCGCTTGGAGAGCTTTTCGTAAACCACGTCATCAGAGCCGTCATCCGGGGTGATGGTCAGGGTCCAGAAGTTGCCCTCATCGGACAGGGACACGGTGCCGTCAACGGAGGCAATAGGAGCGCGGTTCTTCGGGTTACGGGCCTCGAAGAGCTCCTGAACACGCGGCAGACCACCGGTAATATCGCCACCGACACCACCCTGGTGGAACGTACGCATGGTCAGCTGGGTACCCGGCTCACCAATGGACTGTGCAGCTACAATGCCGACAGCCTCGCCGATATCGACGAGCTGGCCGGAAGCCATGGACTTGCCGTAGCACTTGGCACATACGCCGGCCGGGGTCTGGCAGGTCAGCACGGAGCGGACCTTGACCTCGGTGACCTTAGCGTCAAGCAGCTTCTGGGTGAGCTCCTCGGTGAGGTCGGAGCCGGCCTCGGCCACAACCTCGCCGTCTTCGCCCTTGACATCCGTCGCAAGAACGCGGCCGGATGCAGAGGTCTCCCACAACTCGGAGAGAACAACCTTGTCACCGGAAACCTCGCCGATTGGGACGCGCACGCCCTGGCGGGTGCCACAGTCCTCTTCGCGGACGATGACGTCCTGGGCCACGTCCACCAGACGACGGGTGAGGTAGCCGGAGTCAGCGGTACGCAGTGCGGTATCGGCCAGACCCTTACGGGAACCGTGGGAGTTATTGAAGTACTCCAGCACGGACAGGCCTTCGCGGAAGGAGGTCTTAATCGGACGGGTGATGTAATCACCGTGCGAGTTCACAACCATGCCCTTCATACCAGCCAGCGTCCAGATCTGACGCATGTTACCGGCCGCACCAGACTTCACAATCATCGGAATCGGATTGTGGTCCGGGTACATGTTCTCGACGGCCTCACCGACGGTGTCGGTAGCGTCCTTCCACAGCTCTACCAGGCGGTCGTAGCGCTCGCGCTCGGTCAGGGCGCCCTGCTCCCAGTACTTGCGCTCGATGCGCTCTGCTTCCTTCTCATAAGACTCGAGGATCTCGGTCTTATTCGGCAGAACCAGAACGTCAGACATGGTGATGGTGACGCCGGAACGGGTTGCCCAGTAGAAGCCGGCATCCTTCATGTTGTCCAGCACCTGAGCAACGGTGATCATCGGGTACTTATTGGCCAAGTCATTGACCACGTCACCGATGAGAACCTTATTGCCGGAGCCGCCGCCCTTGCGGACCATGATGCCCTCGAGGTACGGGTAGTTCCATGGCAGCAGCTCGTTGAACATGACGCGGCCAATGGTGGTGTAGCCCATCCATGCCTGGCCCTTGGTCCAGCCATCCGGGAACTGCTCTTCCTCGATCTCCTTCGGCGGGCGAAGGTGATCGATGCGGACCTTGATCGGAGCCTGCAGGCCAACGGTGCCGCGGTCATAGGCCATGAGAGCCTCAGCGTAGGAGGAGAAGACACCAGTTGCTGGCTTATCCTCTTCTGCCTCGCGGAAGCGGCCGTTGCCACCGATCTCATCCTCGGACTTGTCCATGGTCAGGTAGTACAGGCCGGTAACCATGTCCAGACGCGGCATGGCCAGCGGTTTACCGGATGCTGGGGACAGAATGTTATTGGACGCCAACATCAGGACGCGGGCCTCTGCCTGCGCCTCAGCGGACAGCGGCAGGTGGACTGCCATCTGGTCACCGTCGAAGTCGGCGTTGAACGCCTCACAAGCCAGCGGGTGCAGCTGAATAGCCTTACCCTCAACCAGCTTCGGCTCGAAGGCCTGGATACCCAGGCGGTGCAGCGTAGGTGCACGGTTGAGCATCACTGGGTGCTCAGAAATGGCCTGCTCCAGAACGTCCCACACCTCAGGGCGCTGGCGCTCAACCATGCGCTTGGCGGACTTGATGTTCTGGGCGTAGTCATTTTCTACCAGGCGCTTCATAACGAACGGCTTGAACAGCTCGAGCGCCATGAGCTTCGGCAGACCACACTCGTGCAGCTTCAGCTGCGGACCAACGATAATAACGGAACGGCCAGAGTAGTCCACGCGCTTACCCAGCAGGTTCTGGCGGAAGCGGCCCTGCTTGCCCTTGAGCAAGTCAGACAGGGACTTCAGCGGACGGTTGCCCGGACCGGTAACCGGACGGCCGCGGCGGCCGTTATCGAAGAGCGCGTCTACAGACTCCTGCAGCATGCGCTTCTCGTTATTCACGATGATCTCTGGCGCACCCAGATCGATCATGCGCTTCAAACGGTTATTGCGGTTGATAACGCGGCGGTAGAGGTCGTTCAGGTCGGAGGTAGCAAAGCGGCCACCATCCAGCTGCACCATCGGGCGCAGCTCTGGCGGAATAACCGGGATGGCATCCAGCACCATGCCAGCCGGATCGTTGCCGGAGCGCAGGAAGGCAGCAACGACCTTCAGGCGCTTGAGGGCACGCATCTTCTTCTGGCCCTTGCCGTTGTTGATGATCTCGCGCAGTTCCTCGGCCTCAGCCTCGAGGTCGAAGTTGCGGACCAGGGTCTGGATGGCTTCTGCACCCATGCCGCCGGTGAAGTAATCCTCGTAGCGGTCAACCAGCTCTTCGTAGATGGTCTCATCAATGATCATCTGCTTCGGAGCCAGCTTGATGAAGGTGTTCCAGATTTCATCCAGGCGGGCGATTTCGCGCTCGCCGCGCTCGCGGATGTGCTGCATCTCCTTATCGGCAGCGTTTTGTACCTTCTTGCGGGCATCTGCCTTGGCACCGGCTGCTTCCAGCTCAGCCAGGTCAGACTCCAGCTTGGAGGCGCGCTCGGCAATCTCGGACTCGGTATCGTCCTCAACGTCCTTCTTCTCCAGAAGCATCTCTGCTTCCAGAGTGGACTGGTCATTGTGGCGAGCCTCTTCATCCACGGAGGTGATGATATTGGCGGCGAAGTAAATGATGCGCTCGAGATCCTTCGGAGCCAGGTCCAGCAGGTAGCCCAGGCGGGAAGGAACGCCCTTGAAGTACCAGATGTGGGTCACCGGAGCGGCCAGCTCAATGTGGCCCATGCGCTCACGGCGAACCTTGGACTTGGTCACCTCAACGCCACAGCGCTCACAGATGATGCCCTTGTAGCGGACGCGCTTGTACTTGCCACAAGCGCACTCCCAGTCACGGGTGGGGCCGAAGATGCGCTCACAGAAGAGGCCGTCCTTCTCCGGCTTCAGGGTGCGGTAGTTAATGGTCTCAGGCTTTTTGACCTCGCCCTTGGACCAGCGACGAATATCGTCTGCGGTGGCCAGACCGATGCGGAGCTCGTCGAAGAGATTTACGTCAAACACGTAATGTCTCCCTTTCATCCTCGTTGTCGAGGAATTGATGGCTTTGTATGAATGGAACGTTTATGCCCTACCGCGGGGACTCACCCCGCGGTGGACCAAGAAACTAATTAGGCGATGTCAGCGGAGGAACCCTCATCGCGGGACAGGTTAATGCCAAGCGATGGGCTATCCATGTCATCGTCATCAGAGCCAGACAGCTCCATCGGCGTGCCGTCGGTGGAGAGAACCTCCACGTTCAGGCACAGGGACTGCAGCTCCTTGAGCAACACCTTGAAGGACTCAGGGATGCCCGGATCTGGAATATTGTCGCCCTTAACAATGGCTTCGTAGACCTTCACGCGGCCGACGACGTCATCGGACTTGATGGTCAGCAGCTCCTGCAGGGTGTAGGCAGCGCCGTATGCCTGCATTGCCCACACCTCCATCTCGCCGAAGCGCTGGCCACCGAACTGGGCCTTACCACCCAGCGGCTGCTGGGTAATCATGGAGTAAGGACCGGTGGAACGGGCGTGAATCTTCTCATCGACCAAGTGGTGCAGCTTGAGCATGTACATGTAGCCGACAGAGATCGGGTACTTGTATGGTTCGCCCGAGCGGCCGTCGAAAAGCGTGGCCTTGCCGTGCTCATCCACCAGCACATCGCCGTCGCGGTTAGGACGGGAGGAAGCCAGCAGGCGCTCGATCTCGTGGTTGGTAGCACCGTCGAAGACCGGGGTGGCGGTCAAGGAATTAGCAGGAACGTCATAGAGCTCCTCCGGCAGGGTCTTGAGCAGCTCGGCGTTCTTCGGATCCTCGGTGTCAACCTTCCAGCCGGCATGTGCCAACCAGCCCAGGTGAACTTCCAGCACCTGGCCGATGTTCATACGACGTGGCACACCGTGGGTGTTCAGGAGGATGTCGACTGGGGTGCCGTCTTCCATGAACGGCATATCCTCTGGCGGCAGAATCTTGCCCACAACGCCCTTGTTGCCGTGGCGGCCGGCCATCTTATCGCCGTCCTGGATCTTGCGCTTCTGGGCCACGTAGACGCGAATCATCTCGTTGACGCCAGGGGCCAGATCGTCATCATCCTCGCGGGAGAAGCGAGCAACGCCAATGACCTTGCCCACCTCACCGTGCGGCACCTTCATGGAGGTATCGCGTACCTCGCGGGCCTTCTCGCCGAAGATGGCGCGCAGCAGGCGCTCCTCCGGGGTCAGCTCGGTCTCACCCTTCGGGGTGACCTTACCCACCAGAATGTCGCCGGCGCGGACATCGGCACCGATGCGGATGATGCCGCGCTCGTCCAGGTCGCTCAGGACGTCCTCGGAGACGTTCGGGATCTCGCGAGTAATTTCCTCGGCGCCCAGCTTGGTATCGCGGGCATCGATCTCGTGCTCCTCGATGTGGACGGAGGTCAGGATGTCCTCCTCCACGATGCGCTGGTTGAGGATGATGGCGTCCTCGTAGTTGTGGCCTTCCCACGGCATGAAGGCAACCAGCAGGTTGCGGCCGAGGGACATCTCACCATTGTGGGTACCCGGGCCATCGGCCAGAACCTGGCCGGCCTCTACGCGCTCGCCCATGGAAACCAGCGGGGTCTGGTTGTAGTTGGTGCCCTGGTTGGTGCGCTCGAACTTACGCAGGATGTAGGTATCTCGCTGGCCCTCATCATCCATGATGGTGATGACATCAGCGGTGACGTTTTCGACCACACCGGCCTTCGGGGTGATAACAACGTCGCCAGCGTCGTATGCAGCGCGCTGCTCCATACCGGTACCCACCAGTGGGGCCTCGGAGCGTACCAGCGGCACTGCCTGCTTCTGCATGTTCGCACCCATCAGGGCACGGTTAGCATCGTCGTGCTCCAAGAACGGAATCATGGCGGTACCCACGGAAACCATCTGGCGCGGGGAGACGTCAACGTAGTCCACACCGGAGGCATCGGTAAGTCCGATGTCGCCGTCCTTCAGGCGAACCTCAATACGCTCGCCGGTGAGGTTGCCCTCTGCGTCCTGCTCGACCTCGGCCTGAGCAATAGCGAAGCGGTCCTCTTCATCGGCGGTGAGGTACTCCACCTGGTCGGTGATCTTGCCGTCCACGACCTTGCGGTACGGGGTCTCAATGAAGCCGAAAGCATTCACGCGGGCGTAGGACGCCAGCGCACCAATGAGGCCAATGTTCGGGCCCTCAGGGGTCTCAATCGGGCACATACGGCCATAGTGAGAAGCGTGGACGTCTCGCACCTCAATGCCGGCGCGCTCACGGGACAGGCCGCCTGGGCCCAGCGCGGACAGGCGGCGCTTGTGGGTCAGGCCGGACAGCGAGTTGTTGTGGTCCATGAACTGAGACAGCTGCGAGGTACCGAAGAACTCGCGGATAGCAGCAGAGACCGGGCGCACGTTAATCAGGGAGGTCGGAGTGATGGACTCCGCGTCCTGGGTGGTCATGCGCTCGCGCACAACGCGCTCCATGCGGGACAGGCCTACGCGGACCTGGTTCTGGATGAGCTCACCCACGGTGCGCAGGCGACGGTTACCAAAGTGGTCGATGTCATCCGTGTGCAGGGAGATCATCTCACCGTTCGGTGCCTTCATCTCGCGCTCGCCTACGTGCAGGCGGACCAGGTACTCGAGGGTGACGGCAATGTCTTCCTCGGTCAGGGTCATCAGACCATCGTGGTCGCCGCCGAGCCCCAGCTTGCGGTTGACCTTGTAGCGGCCGACCTTAGCCAGGTCGTAACGCTTTGCACGGAAGAAGGAGTTATCCAGCAAGGACTGAGCTAGCTCGCGGGTGGGCTGCTCGCCCGGGCGCTGCTTGCGGTAAATCTCCAGCAGTGCCTCATCGGTGTTCGCTACACCGTCAGACTCCAGGGTGGACATCATGAGCTCGGAGAAGCCGAAGCGATCCCTGATCTGCTCCTCGCTCCAGCCCAGTGCCTTAAGCAGCACGGTTACCGGCTGGCGGCGCTTGCGGTCAATGCGCACGCCAACGGTGTCGCGCTTGTCGACGTCGAATTCCAACCATGCACCGCGAGAAGGAATAACCTTCACGGAGTGCAGCGGGCGCTCGGTGGACTTATCGATCGAGCGATCGAAGTAGACGCCCGGGGAGCGCACTAGCTGAGACACGACGACACGCTCGGTACCGTTCACGATGAACGTGCCCATATCCGTCATGATCGGGAAATCGCCGATGAAGACGGTCTGCGACTTAATCTCTTGGGTGTCGTTATTAATAAACTCTGCGGTCACGTACAGCGGCGCGGAGTAGTTGATGTCCTTTTCCTTGCACTCATCCACGGTGTTTTTCACCGGTTCAAAGCGCGGCTCCGACAAGGACAGGGACATATTGCCCGAGTAGTCCTCAATCGGCGAGAGCTCTTCGAGGATGTCCTCGAGGCCGCTCGTCACGCGGGCGTCATCGCCGCGCTCAGCCTGCTCGCGCTCGCGCCACTCCGGCGCGCCGACGAGCCAATCAAAGGAATCAAGTTGTACGTCAAGGAGACCCGGCAGGGCGATAGGCTCGCTGATTTTTGCAAACGAGTATCGCTTCGGGGCTCCGGGGATATTGGCCACTGACTTGGTCTGGCGGGAGACTGCCAAGATGGGTCCTTCCAGCACCTCACGCGGATTGCCTGCTCGCCCTGGCCGACGAGCCGCAAAACCGCTGGTAATTCTAGCATTCGGTCTGCTGTGGAGTGTCTGGGTTCAGAATGCACAAAATCACCTTGTCAAGTCGGTTTTGCCATCACCGGCCTGAAAGGCTAAATGTGCACCGAAGATCCAGATTCCAGCGCAACGAAACAGCTTATAGGAAAAGACCTGCCATGTAAAGACACACCACTCTTGGGGCGTGTCGCTACCGCGCTAGGGGCAAGCTCGTGCTCGCCGCGGCGCTAACGCGTCCATGCCGCGCCACTGTGCGCGACAACCACCGAGCACCCTACCACTAAAATCTCAATACACCGCAACCCCAGCGGCGATTTTGTTTTCCAGCTGGGCTTTTACCGGCTCGCCGGCACCGCATTGCCGCCGACGCGTCCGCGGTTATGGCGCGAGCGGGCGTGCTTGTTCTTACCGCCAAATAGGCCGAGAGCACCAATGATTCCCAGCAACGTCAGAAGCGCACCCCCACCGATGATCACCCAGCGGATGATTTCCGCCACGCGGTCGCGCGGGAATTCCTTGGCTTCCTTCAGCAATTCCTGTTGATCTTCATCGGAGGTGGAACCATTAAAGACGAAAGCGCGCTCGCGGCCCACGCCCTCGCGGTCCGCGTAGTAATCATCGATATCCATATCCATGCCCACCACCAGGCCAGTCTCCTGATCCACGTAGAAGTCACGGCTACCGGAGTGGGTCAGGTATCCCTGCTCTTCCCCACCGCCTTCCTTGGGCAGGCTCGTGGTATTGCCATCGGCCGCATAAAGCTGCGCCACGTTAGTCGGTTCGATTTCCTGGTGATAGCGGTAGACCGTGCGCCCATCCATCGTGGTCTCTTCTTCAAAGACGGCATCGACGGCCTTGCGCAGCGTCGGGTCAAAGACCGGATAGTTGGTCTTTTCCGCGTCCGCTGGGAACTTAAGCCAGTAGCCATCCACCGTTACTTTGTCCGAAGGCGTAGCAAGCGTATGGCTAAGCGACGCCTCCCCCAGAGCCTCACCACTCAAGCGGTCCACCGGGTAGCTCCACACCTGGGCCTGGCTTAGGTCATTGAGGCCCTCCCCCTCGCCACGCATGCGGGTTTCGCCAATGCGCAAGGTGGCCTTCTCCTCGTCCGAGGGTTCTTGGATATCCATGTTCATCTGGTAGGTCATGGGGCCCGAATACGGCTGTGTGCCGTCCTTGGACAGCTGCTGCGAATCCGCAGAATCATCGTGCAGTGTCCACGTACTGTTTTTCAGGTTCAGCGGCAGCCGCGGGGAAAAATCCAAAAATGCCGGCGCCACAACACCAGCGGCGATCAACGCGACACCGAGGCCTAGGAGCAGGACGGAAAAAATGCGGGACTTGGGCAGCATGGGGGCTAATTCTACAGCCCTTGGCGGAAATTCCTGGTTTCTACAGGCCACCCCGCCGTGCCGGATTGATTTCTAAGCAGTGTGCTTATTCCAAGCAACGATACTGCTAGTATCCGTGGTTTGGCGCGCACACCAAAGATCAAACTCTTCCTGCAGTCCTAGCCAAAACTCCGCCGAATTGCCAAAATAGGCAGAGAGACGAAGCGCCATTTCTGCACTAATCCCAATGCGTCCACGGACCAGCTTTGAAATTTGGGATTTGGAGCTAAAAATATCCCTGGCTAAGCGGTATTGAGTAAGTCCGAGCGGCTCCAGAAACTCCTCGCGCAGAACCTCCCCAGGGTGTGGAACGGATATGATATCCGAAGCTTCCTCTCCCTCATTTGTGATAATCGATGAAGTCAACGTCCACAGCTCCTTTCCCTGTCCATCGAAAGACTACTCTCCACTGCGCGTTAACGCGGATGGAATAAAATCCGTCCCACTGCCCTTTCAGCCTCTCCAAACGATTTGCTGGTGGAATCCTTAGATCAGCTAGGGAAACGGACCGGTCAATCATTATGAGTTTGCGGCGCAGGATCTTCCGCAGTTCAGGAGGTACATACTTTGGCGCCTTACCATCTGCGTGAAAGCGCTCTAAGCTATCCCTCCTAAACTCCACAACGCCATGGTGTCATACTTTGACACTATTGGCCATTGCTGCACTCCACGCACTACGCTCGCAAACACAAAAACGAGGAAATCCCCAGCTCCCACCGCACGCAGCGGTAAGAGTGGGGATTTGAAAGCGTAAAGCTCAGTGAAATTACTTGAGCTCGACGGAAGCGCCAGCCTCTTCCAGCTTGGTCTTAGCAGCCTCAGCGTCGTCCTTGGAAGCGCCCTCGAGGATAGCCTTAGGAGCCCCCTCGACCATTTCCTTAGCTTCCTTCAGGCCCAGGCCGGAGACGATCTCACGGACAGCCTTAATAACGCCAATCTTCTTAGCGCCAGCGTCGGTCAGAACGACGTCGAACTCGGTCTTCTCCTCAGCGGCACCAGCGCCGCCCTCAGCCGGAGCGCCAGCTGCAACAGCAGCAACCGGAGCAGCAGCCTCAACGTCGAATACCTCTTCAAATTCCTTAACGAACTCGGACAGTTCGATGAGGGTCATTTCCTTGAAAGCTTCAATGAGCTCGTCCTTGGTGAGCTTAGCCATGATGGCAAGTCCTTTCTGTGTTGTGTGTGCGCTGCGCGTGATTTATGCGGCGCACACGTTGTTGTAATTGTGCGTCTTTTGTGACGACTTAAGCTTCTGCTTCCTTCTTGTCCTGCAGGGCTGCGACAGTGCGTACAGCCTTGGTTGCAGGAGCGTTGAAGAGAGCGGCAGCCTTCGCCATAGAACCCTTCATAGCGCCAGCCAGCTTTGCGAGGGTGGTCTCGCGGTTGTCCAGCTTGGCGATGGCCTCAACCTGGTCGGCAGACAGTGCGTTGCCGTCCATGTAGCCACCCTTGATGATGAGTGCCTTGTTGTCATCAGCGAACTTGGTGATGACCTTCGCAGCATCCACTGCCTCGCCCTTGATGAACGCAATTGCGGTCGGGCCAGTCAGCAAATCATCAAGACCTTCGATGCCAGCTTCCTTGGCAGCGATCTTGAAAAGGGTGTTCTTGGCGACGGAGTATTCAACGTCAAAGCCCAGATCGTTACGCAGCTCTTGCAGCTGGGATACGGTCAGGCCGCGGTACTCGGTCAATACAACAGAGTTAGCGCCAGCCAACTTCTCCTTCAGCTCTGCCAGGTCTGCAGTGTTCTTTGGGTTTGCCATTGTCTCTCGCCTCCTTCCAAAACATCTCTTTTATTATTCCGCCGGGGCCTTCCTCGCTTCGGTTGCCCGAAACAACAAAAGCCCCGTGCAAGAGCACAGGGCGCGCGACATAAGAGAATGCCGCGAATAATCGCAAAGTGTCTCCTGCGTGGGCCGCCTCCTATAATGGAGAACCTTCGATCCAAATGGATGACCAACGGTCTTCGGTGAACCTTGACTCGGCCGTGATGTGGCCGTTCAAACTTCGTGGAAAACACTACCTCCCCACCCGCGGTTTCTCCAAATCGCCGTTTCCGCCGCGTAGGAGAGCCGCCATGACCTGCCTCGTGTGGTTCCGGGGTGACCTGCGACTGCACGATCACCAGGCCCTTTCGCGCGCGTCCGAGGCCGCCGCGCAAGGTCGATGCCACCGTCAAGGAAACCCTGGCCTCCCAGGGCATCACCGCGACTTCCTCGCCCGACTTCACCTTGGTGGAACCCTGGGAGGCCACCAATGGCCAAGGCCAGCCCTATAAGGTCTTTACTCCCTTCTCCAAAGCCGCCACCTCCCAGGTGGCGGGAGATGAACCGGAGGGGGTGCCGGAGATGGGGGCGTCGGCAAGCAGTGCATCTGCCTGGCCCAAACCCACCGATCCGGCATGGTCGGCATCCATGGCCGAACACTGGACGCCCGGCGAGGCCGGGGCATGCGAGCGACTAGCCCAGCTGGATCTGGCCAACTACACCGAGGAGCGCGATATTCCCGCGCTCAATGCCACCTCCCTACTCTCGCCCCACCTGCGCTTTGGCGAGGTCTCCCCGTGCGAGGTGTGGTTCGCCGCGGATCAAGGACTGGCAGCCCGGCACTACGGGCATTCCGCTTATCGACGCCGGAATGCGCGAGCTATGGACCACCGGGTATATGCACAATCGCGTGCGCATGGTGGTGGGCTCCTTCCTCACCAAGAACCTGGGCATCCACTGGCGCCTAGGCGAGGAATGGTTCTGGGACACCTTGGTGGACGCCGATGCCGCCTCCAATCCTTTTAATTGGCAGTGGGTGGCCGGTTGCGGCGATGATGCCGCGCCTTTCTTTCGCATCTTCAACCCCGAAACGCAGGCCCAGCGCTTCGACCCTAAGGGCGGGTACGTGCGCCGCTGGACACCCGCGCTGTCCGCCCCGCCCATCGTGGACCTAAAGGAATCACGCCAAGCCGCGCTCGATGCCTATGCGGAGATCAAAGACTAGGCCGGCGGAAAAGGTGGACGTAAAGGTCTACCATGGGGCCAATGATGAGCTCCAGGATTCATTCTCAAGCGCACCCGCCGATTGGCAATACCCCGCTCATGCGAGTGGAGGCGATTAGCCCCCGGCCGGATGTCCACCTCTATCTCAAACTCGAACAATTCAACCTCGGCGGTTCTGCAAAAGACCGGACCGCCCGAGCCCTTATCCAGGCAGCCCTCGAAGCCGGCGATATCCGCCCGGGTTCGACGCTGGTGGAGTCTTCCTCCGGCAACCTGGGCATGGCTCTAGCTCGCCAAGCCCCGCTCCAAGGGATGAAGTTCCACTGCGTGGTGGATCCGCGGGTCAACGCCTCCACGGTAGCTACCATGCGGGCCTACGGCGCACACGTGGAATTGCTCGACCACCCCGATCCAGAAACCGGCGATTGGCTCACCGCCCGCCGCACCCGCGTGGCCGAGCTTTTGGAAGAGATCCCCGATTCTTTCAACCTCAACCAGTATTCCAATGAAGCCGCCTTCCACGCCCACGCGGAAGGCACCATGACTGAGATTCTGGACCAGCTCGGTCAGGCGCCCAGTCATCTGCTCGTGGCTATGAGCACCACCGGAACCCTTGGCGGCTGCGTACGCAAGCTCTCCGAGCTGGGCGCCGACACCCACACAATCGGCGTTGATGCGGAAGGCTCCGTGCTTTTTGGTGGTGAGCGTGGCACCCGCATGCTGCCTGGCTATGGCGCTGGAATCGTCACCGAACTATCCACCAAGTTTTCGCCTTCTTCCGTGGAGAGGGTTCCGGACCTCGATGCCATCGTTGCTGCCCGGCAGCTCGCTCAAGCAGAGGGCCTACTGCCTGGCGCTTCCGGCGGTGCCGTCATCGCCACCTTCCAACGCCTCGCGCCCTCCTTACCGGCAGGGGCGGAGGTGGTTGCCGTGCTGCACGACGCCGGCCAGCCTTACCTCGACACCATTTATAACGACTCCTGGGTGTGTGAAAACTTCGACATTTCGCCCTCTGAACTCGCGGCGCGCATCGAAGGGTCGGCGCAGTGACCTCTTCTCGTTCTGTCTGCCGCATTGCCATCATTGGAGCTGGCCCGCGTGGCCTGTGGGCCGTCGAGGAACTCCTCGAGCGCGCCCGCGTTCCACTCGATGTCACTGTCTTTGACCCCTACCCCGCCGGTGCGGGCGCCGTCTACCGTCCGCAGCAGCCGCCGCAGTGGCGCCTCAACGTCAACTGCGCCATCGTCACCACTGCCCACGATAGTTTCAACGCCTGGCGCACCCGCCGCGGTGAAGACACCACCGATGCCTTCCCGCCGCGGGCCCAGGTGGGCCAATTCCTCGCCGATACCTGGTCCGCAGCAGTGCACCGCGCGCCAGCCCACGTACGCATCCGGCACCTGCCGCACCGCGTGACCGCGGTAAGCGCCGACGGAGAGGGGTTCATGGTCGATGGCGCCCCCTTCGACGAGGTACTGGTCTGTACCGGCCACGACCATCTCCACGCTGGGTCTTTGGTATACGAGGCTTCTTGCGTACCAGTCACCGGGCTTTACTTCGGTGCCGATCTTCCGAGCTCCGCACGGCGGATCGGCGTACGCGGTGCCGCCTTGAGCTTCATCGATGTGTGCCTGCTGTATGGCGATACTGCCGAAACCATCTACCCGGTTAGCCGCAGCGGGCGCTTCATGGAGGTAAAGCCCTCCCCGCAGATACCGCTGCCGGAGGTGTCACCGCGGTGGCGGCAGGCCTGCGCGCATATCGACAACGCTTCGGAGCTGCGTGAGATCCTCATCGGGGCTGCAGGCGAATTCGGTGACTTCTCAACTGCAGACCTCGCCGCCGTTATCGACGGTCAGGATTTCACTGGCGATGCTGTCGCTGAGCTCGAGGCTTCCCTACGTGCGGCCGAAGGTACCGGTCCACTCACCCCGGCCGCAGCCGTAGGCGCGGCGTTTCGTGGGGTATTTCAAGAATGCGTCGATTGGCACAAGGCACATGGACCCATGCCCGGCTTCCGCGAGCTTTCACGCACCCTTGAGCGCGTGGCTTTTGGTCCGCCACCGGTCACAGCCAAGCGCCTGCTCGAGCTGATCCACTCCGGTGTGGTGAATACCCACTACCTAGGCACGCCTGAGCAGATAGATTCCTGGCGGGAGCAGGGCGGCGTGGACCTGCTTATTGACGCCACCGTTGCTCCCCAAGCCACCCCCTCCCCCTTCCACGACGTTCCTGGCGTAGTGGAAATTGGCCGGATGAATGAGATCTCCCTGCCCGGCCATGACTCCCTTAACCGTTCCGTGCACGATGACATCCCCCGCTGGGCGGAGAAAGTAGGAAACCCATGACCACCACTCCCGTAGACCCACTACCCGTCCACGGCACCGTCCCCTTGCGCGCCCGGTGGGAACGGTGGATGCGTGAGCTCGTCGAAAACCCGCAGCACGTCAGCGCATTAACCTCGCGCTACGGTTCTCCGGTGAACGTGTTGAATCCCGCTCCGCTACGCCACAATGCCCAAGAGCTGCTCGACGCGGGCGCTTCCCACGGCGTGGAGACTCAGGTGTTTTTCGCACGCAAGGCCAATAAGGCTCTGTGTTTTGTCGATGCTGCACGCAATGCCGGGCTCGGGGTGGATGTAGCCAGCGAGAACGAGCTCCACCAAGTGCTCGACCGCGGTGTCGCCCCAGAGCGCATCATCCTCAGCGCCGCTATCAAAACAGATGGCTTGCTCCGCCTCGCGATTTCGCGAGGCGCCACTATCTCTTGTGATTCTCGCGCCGAATCCCGCCGCATCGCCGCCATCGCGAGCGATTTAGACACCACCGCCCACGTGGCGCCACGCCTCGCTCCAGATCCGGACTCCCTGCCTCCCACCCGCTTCGGGGAGAGGCTACCGGCATGGCGGCAAGCAGAGTGGACACAGGAACTTCGTGCTGTAGGCGTCCACGTGCACCTGCACGGCTATAGCGAAGCCGACCGCCGAACCGCCCTGGCAGAGGCAATTGCCTTGGTCGAGCACGTACGCGAATTGGGCCAGCCCGCTAGTTTCATCGATATCGGTGGCGGCGTGCCCATGAGCTACCTGGAATCCCGCGAGCAGTGGGAGAATTACCTCGAGCGCATCGCCTCCCAACGCGCTGGTACCGGTGAACCGTTCACGTGGAAAGCGGATCCGCTGTCCAATACTTACCCCTTCTGGCAGGAGCCAACCCGCGGTCAGTGGCTAAACCAGCTCCTCTCCGGTGAGGTCCCCGGCTACGGCACCGCTGGCAAGGAGCTGCGCGAACGGAACATCGCCCTACATCTTGAGCCCGGCCGCAGCTTGCTTGACGGCTGTGGAGTCATCCTCACCGAGGTGAGCTTCCTCAAAGATCGCTCTGACGGCCTGCCCCTGATCGGCGTGGCGATGAATCGCACCCAGTGCCGGACCGCCGCAGATGACATCCTGCTCGACCCTCTCTTGGTACCTACGGCTGGGCCGGTAAAGGAAATCTCCCGTGAGCCACGCACCGGCTTTGTGGTGGGTGCCTACTGCATTGAAGACGAGGTTATCCTGCGCCGCGAACTGGACTTCCCGGATGGCATTGCCGTAGGAGATACCCTCGCCATTCCGAATACAGCCGGATATTTTATGCACATCCTCGAGTCTGCTTCGCACCAAATTCCTTTGGCGCGCAACGTTTACCTCGACGGCGGCGAATGGGCGCCGGACGATATTGACGCCACTTAACTGCCTGCGGTTCACCACATAGAAAAAGGGCTCCGAGGAATTCCTCGAAGCCCTTGAGCTTTAAGCGTAGTGCGCTAAACCGATTTACTCGGTGTAGTCCTTAACCACGGAACCGTCAACCGGGATGCCCGGGCCGGAGGTGGTGGAGATGGTAGCGCGCTTGATGTAGATACCCTTAGCGGAAGAAGGCTTCAGACGCTGGATCTCGTCCATGAGGGCGCCGTAGTTCTCAGCCAGCTTCTCGGCATCGAAGGATGCCTTGCCGATGATGGCGTGCAGGTTAGCAGCCTTATCAACGCGGAAGGAGATCTTGCCGCCCTTAACCTCAGAGATTGCCTTAGCAACGTCTGCGGTAACGGTGCCGGTCTTCGGGTTCGGCATCAGACCACGCGGGCCCAGGACGCGGGCAACGCGGCCAACCTTGGCCATCTGATCCGGGGTAGCGATAGCAACGTCGAAGTCGATGTTGCCTTCGTTGATCTGCTCGATCAGTTCAGCGGTGCCAACGATGTCAGCGCCAGCTTCCTGAGCGGCGGTAGCCTTCTCGCCCTCAGCGAAGACAGCAACGCGAACGTCCTTACCGGTGCCGTTAGGCAGGGAAACGGTGCCGCGAACCAGCTGGTCAGCCTTGCGCGGGTCAACGCCCAGGCGGAAGACAACGTCAACGGTGGCGTCGAAGTTCTTGGAGGAGGTCTCCTTAGCCAGCTTGGTGGCCTCGATCGGACGGTACAGGCGGGACTTATCTACCAGTTCCGCAGCGGCCTTATAAGCCTTAGACTTGGTGCTCATTTAACAATTCCTTTTCTGGATTGGTGTGGTGTTTGGCGGGCCGTAGCTGGCCCTACCACATAAAGTTTTTACTTCTCCGGTGCGCCATCAACGGTGATGCCCATGGAGCGGGCGGTACCGGCGATGATGCGAGCGCCGTTCTCGATGTCACGTGCGTTCAGGTCCGCAAACTTAGTCTCTGCGATTTCCTTGCACTGATCCCAAGACACAGAACCGACCTTGTCGGTGTGTGGTACGCCGGAGCCCTTCTGGATGCCAGCGGCCTTCAGCAGCAGCTTAGCTGCCGGCGGGGTCTTCAGCTTGAAGTCGAAGGAACGGTCCTCATAGACGGTGATCTCAACCGGAACCACGTTGCCACGCTGGTTCTCGGTAGCGGCGTTATAAGCCTTGCAGAACTCCATGATGTTGACGCCGTGGGCACCCAGTGCCGGGCCAACTGGCGGTGCCGGGTTAGCGGCGCCTGCCTCGATCTGCAGCTTGATGAAGCCGGATACCTTCTTCTTAGGAGCCATCGAATTACCTCTTTCCTGTGTTACCGGGATGTCCGCCACGATGAATAACGGGATCCCGTCCGGATGCTCATCTTCAGTGGGCCACCGGAGGATGAAACGTTTTCTTATACGCACGCCAAAGGCGCACGGCGTTCCAGTTTAGAACACCGTGCGCCCTGCACAAAATCACTTTTTAGGAGATGCGCTCAATCTCGGTCGGCGACAGCTCCACCGGGGTCTCGCGGCCGAAGATGGACACCAAGCCCTGCATCTTGCCGGTCTCCGGGTCGATCTCGGAAATGGTCGCGGATACGGCGGCCAGCGGTCCGGACAGGATGGTCACTGCCTCGCCCACCTCGAAGTCGTGCGCGTACTTCTTGGCCACTTCCTTCTCCGGCATATCCACAACCTGCTCGCCCTCTGCCTCGTTCGGGGCAGCATCGCCCTTGGTGGACGGCGCCTCGTTGGGCATGAGGAACTTAGCTACGTCGCGGGTCTTGACCGGGGTGGCGTTACCTTCGTTGCCCACGAAGGAGGTCACGCCCGGGGTTTCGCGGATGACGGACCACGCGGCGTCGTTAAGCTCAGCGCGAACCAAGACGTAGCCCGGCAGCAGCTTGCGCTTCACAATCTTCTTCTTGCCGTCCTTGGTCTCTAGGACCTGCTCAATAGGAACAACGACCTCGAAGATAGAATCTTCTACCTCGAGGGTCTGGGCGCGCATGTCCAGGTTGGTCTTTACCTTGTTTTCGTAGCCGGAGTAGCACTGAATGATGTACCACTGGCCCGGCTGCTTCTTCAGCTCGCGGGTAAAGGCGCGAAGGCGCTTGCGGTAGGCGGCATCCTCGGACTCGTCTTCGCCGGCCTCAGGGGCTGCGCCCTCGGCTTCAGCTTCGGCCGCTGCCGGTTCCGCTGCGTCGGTGGACTCGGCGGACTCGCCTGCAGCGTCGGTGGACTCAGCCGTTCCTTCAGTTTCTTCCGCTGCCGGAGCGGCTGGGGTAGCATCCTCCTGCTGCGCTTCTTCTACGGAGCTAGCGTGCTCTGCCGCCTGCTCCTGCACGTTGGACTGCATTGCCTCTTCCAGCGAGGTGCCTACGGTTTCGACGTTATTCTCGTCGCTCATAATTCTTACTCCAAATATTCCTCGGCGCGTTGCGTAGGACCAGCCTACCCGCCCGCGTATGGGCAAAAAGTATCCCGCCGTTCCTTGAAGCGGAAACAGCGGGATAAAAGGTTATGCAGCTATCTTACTTATTAGAGAGAACCTGCTCAACTCCGAGACCAGCCAGGGTGTCAACGCCCCAGACCAAAGCGGTCAGCACGATAAGGAACGCAAAGGTGATGAGGGTGTACTGCAGCATCTCCTTAGCGGTAGGCCACACCACCTTCTTCATCTCGGATGCAACCTCGCCTGGGAAAGCGGCTACGCCGCCACCTGGGGTGTCATCGTGGTTCTTATCCTCTACGCGGACGACGTGCTTATCGGCGTAGTCCGCGGAGGACGTGGTAGCCGCACCAGAGAGCTGACGCTTACCGGTCGGGCGCGATGCACCCGAATTCTTCGGCTGCTGCTCATCGCTCACAGCTAACCCTCCTTGGGAACTAAATCTAATAGGGCGCTTAACGCGCACCTCCATAACTTTGTCAACCCTAGCAAAGCTTGCACAGCATGAAAAGCTGACCACGGCATTTGCAAGGCGTGGCCTTGACAACATGTGCGTGGGCCAAGCGCCACGAAGAGGCGGATTCTAGTGGTCGTGGAAACACTTCTTATGTTTCGGTTGAGTTTATCAGTGCGGCCATTTTCTCGGCTGGTGTTTGAAAGCCCAGGGTTTTGCG
>NZ_MKXT01000033.1:0-2388 GCF_001913985.1 Corynebacterium sp. S5S1 | reverse complement strand
CTTTAGGGAAGTACTGCCTTAGTAGTCCATTGGTGTTTTCATTGGTGCCTCGCTGCCACGGCGAACCAGGATCGCAGAAGAACACGGGACACTTTGTAGTGAGGTTACCCTCGTTTAGTGGACACCCTATTTGTACGGATCTAGTGTCCGTAGGAGAGGATGTTCATTGTGAGTCAACAGCGCAAGAAGTACACGCCGGAGTACCGGCGTGAGGCCGCGAACCTGGTAATCGAGTCGCAGCGCCCGATCGCTCATGTGGCTAAGGAGATCGGTGTTTCCGCCGGGCTTTTAGGCCGGTGGGTCAAACTCGAGCGTGAACGCCGAGGATCCTCCGATGGGATGAGTGAGGCTGATCTCCGAGCTGAGAATGCTCGTCTGCACCGTGAGCTGGCGGAGGCCAAGATGGATAACGAGTTTTTGTCAAAAGCGACAGCCTTCTTCGCTTTAAGGCAACGCGAGCAGAAAAGTTCGAATTAATGCAGCGAGAGAAGGCGAACTACAGCATCAAGCGCATGGCACGACTATTAAAAGTATCTCGGTCTGGATATTACAAATGGGCCCATGCGCAGCAGAAACGGCTATCTGGCGAAGATGATCGTGTTGCATTTTACGATGGCGTTGACCGTAAGATTCATCAGATTTGGAAAGACTCCGATGAGGTTTATGGTGCTCCGCGGATCACCGCAGAACTTACCGAGCGCTACCAGATCACCTTGAATCGCAAGACTGTGGCTAAGCGGATGCGCATTTTGGGCATTGAAGGGATTTCACCGCGTGCCTTTGTCCCAGTGACTACAATCCAAGCCAAGCGTAAGTCAACTCTTCCCGACCTAGTCAAACGCATGTTTGATACTGGTCAGCTCAACCGAGTATGGATGTCAGATATTACCTACCTGCGCACCGGTGAAGGCTGGTTGTACTTGTGCGCGGTCCGCGATGGTCATTCCCGCAGGGTACTGGGCTGGGCTATGGATAGTGTTCAAGATACATCCCTGGTCGAACGGGCCCTGCGGATGGCGCATACGCTGCGCGGTGATGTTCCTGATGGGCTGGTGTTTCACGCTGACCGCGGGACGCAATTTACCAGTGAGAAGCTCTGGAAGGTTTGCCGCAGCCTGGGCATTGCCCAGTCTGTGGGGCGTACGGGCGTGTGCTTCGATAACGCGATGGCCGAGTCGTTCTGGTCGACGTTAAAGACCGAATTCTATGACCGTAAGCGCTGGGCGACCCGTGATGCCGCGTGTAAGGCTGTTGCCTACTGGATTGAAGTCGTCTACAACCGCCGGCGCCGGCACTCTGCACTCGGGATGGTCAGCCCCGTCGACTTCGAGAACCACGCCGGCTCAATTATCAGCAGAAAAGAAATAGCTGCCTAACCACTAGGTAGCTCCACTACGTGTCCACGATTTGCGGGCAACCCCAGTAGCACTATGCCCATTAGGTAAATGCAGCAAGATGACATAGCGCGTGGTTCGCTCTATGCAGACTTATTACCCGCGCCTAAAATGAGGTCGCCTTCCCAATGACCTGGTACTGCTCGGTCGTCTACTTCTGCTGGCCGGTCGGAAATCATCACCATGAAGCGTCCTGGGTTTAGTTCCGCTTCTTTTACGGCCCTGTGTTGATGGGCTGGGTGAGATAGTACTCGGTTTCTACTTCCTGTGGGGTGGCGTAGTCCAATGCTTCGTGAAGTCGCTTAGTGTTCCACCAATGCACCCACCGCAAGGTGGCCAGTTCGACTTCTCCGACCGACGTCCACGGGCCCTGGGCATGAATCAGTTCCGCCTTGTAGAGACCGTTGACTGTTTCGGCTAGTGCATTGTCGTAAGAATCGCCGATTGTTCCCACACTCGGGCGGATTCCTGACTCAGCTAGCGCGGTGGAATACTTCAGTGACACGTACTGGCTGCCCCGATCGCTGTGGTGAATTAGTTGGTTTCCATGGATTCGTCCTGCAGTCGTTAACGCATGTTCCAATGCCTCCATGGGCAGCGCATCGGTGCGCATTGTCGAGCGTGTAGCAACACCAACAATTTTTCGGCTGAAGACATCCACGACAAACGCGGTGTAGGCGAATCCTGACAGGGTGCGAACGTAGGTAATGTCGGCAACCCAAAGCCTGCCTGGTGCCTGCGCACGGAAGTTTCGGCGCACTAGGTCCGGGCGATGATCCGGTGTCTTCGGGCTTACCGTTGTTATTGGGGTTCGCCCACGTCTGCGGCCAGAAACACCTGCAAGTTTCATCAGACGTGCGGTCTTGTCGCGACCAATATGAAAGCCTTCGCGGTTCATCGCGTGCCACATTTTGCGGATGCCGTAGACCGAGAAATTCTCCGCATGCACACGCTGTATCTCTGGGATGAGCAGGCTATCGCTTAAGGCTCTTGC
>NZ_MKXT01000093.1:2095-3801 GCF_001913985.1 Corynebacterium sp. S5S1 | reverse complement strand
GTGGTAGCTGATGTTGTCGCTGGTGATGACGACACTGCCACGTTGCCGGACGCCCCAGTAAGCGCCGGTGCGCTGGCGTTGCCAGAGGCTGAACGCGCCCACCCAGATACCGCCGCAGGCCGGGCGGCCGCATTGAGCCGTCGCCCGCAGGTGGTAGAGCCACAAGCGCAGGACGTGAGCAAGAACGACGCCCACGACGCGGGGAAAAGCAGCGCGGAAGCCAACGGCCCTGGTGCTGACGAATCCGCCGATCATCCCAGTAAACGCGGACGTAATTGGGCTCTAGCCGTCGTGGTGTTAATCCTGCTCGCCGGCGTAGTCGGCGGCGGTTGGTGGGCGTATTCGTCATCACAAAACAAGTACTACATCGCCACCACCGATTCTGATGAGCTGATCATCGAACGCGGCGTAGATTTTTCCCTATTCGGGCAAGACTTGCATGAGCCCTACCAGCGCGTGTGCTTGACCGTAAAAGACGAAGTACGCACCACCGATTTTGGCGAGAAACCCGCCGGCGATTGCCACCCATTTTCGTTGACAGACCTGCCGGGTTCCGTGCGCGGTTCGATCGATCACCTGGATTCCGGCTCTTATTCCGAGGTCACAGACCAGCTGCAGCGGTTATCCGATAAGGCGTTGCCGGTGTGCGTGAACCGCGCCGACAAAGCCGAGCACGCAGGCGCAGATTCTGCCGACGACGGTGGGCTTTCCACCCCGGGCGTGAACTGCAGGGAGGTGTCCTAAATGTCCCGAGTATTCATTCGCTCGACAGAACTAGGCTTGCTCATCGTCGCAGCCATCGCGTTTGCCGCCACTTTGGCCAGCTTTGAGTTGTCTCAGGGCGCGACGCTATCGGTGCAGTTTCTGTATTACGTCGGCGGGTTCGTCGGCGTGTTTGCCGTGGCGCATATCGCGCTGACGATCTGGGCGCCGTACGCCGATCAGGTCATGTTGCCGGTGGTCAGCCTGCTCAACGGGCTGGGTTTGATCATGGTATACCGCATCGACGCGGCAAAAGACTTAGGCCTGGCCAACCGCCAAATCATGTGGTCGGTGGTTGGCGTCGCACTGTTGATCGCGGTGCTGATCATCGTGCGGGATCACAAGGTGCTCACCCGTTATTCCTATCTGCTGGGTGCCCTGGGTTTGGTGTTGTTGGCGCTGCCGCTGGTGTGGCCGACGTCCATCAACGCCGATGCCCGCATCTGTGTTGTTGATGTTTTGCGCCCAATTGCTGGTGCAAAAACGCGCACTGTTTACCGTCGCGGGCTACCGATTTTTCGGTATTTCTTTCCCACGTCTGCGCGACCTCGCCCCGATCTTGCTGGTCTGGGCGATCGCGATTTTGATCATGGCGGTATCCAACGACTTCGGCCCCGTGCTGCTGCTGTTTAGCACCGTGCTGGGCATGCTGTTTATGGCCACCGGTCGCTGGTCCTGGCTGATCATCGGCTTGGGCCTGACCGCCGTCGGTGGCGCTTTTGTGTACTCGCTGTCGGCGAAAATCCAAGATCGCTTTTCCGCTTTCCGGAACCCGCTTGACGACGTCGACGGCACCGGTTTCCAGCTGTCTCAGTCCCTATTCGGCTTGTCCTGGGGCGGCGTCACCGGCACCGGTTTGGGCGAAGGACACCCCGATATCATCCCGGTGGTGTGGACGGACTTCATCCTCGCCGCCATCGGTGAAGAACTCGGCTTGATAGGTC
>NZ_MKXT01000093.1:474-2054 GCF_001913985.1 Corynebacterium sp. S5S1 | reverse complement strand
CCACACCTCGCTGAAAGTCCGCGATTCCTACGGCAAGCTGCTAGCCGCCGGCCTTTCGCTGACGATGGCCATCCAGATCTTCGTCGTCGTCGGCGGCATCACTGCCCTGCTGCCGATGACCGGTCTGACCACCCCGTTTATGTCCGCTGGTGGTTCCTCGCTGATGGCAAACTACGTGTTGCTGGCACTTCTGCTGCGCATTTCGAATGCCGCGCGTCGTCCAGCGGATGAAGCCACCGGAAATGCGGCCAACGCTGGTGGGCCTGCCGCAGCACAGCCGGGCGCAGCTCAGTCGGGCGCAGGCAACGCACCGGGAATGGAACACACCGGTGTCTTCCACATGCAGCAATCCGCACAGTCATCGCACTACTCGCAGGAGGCGAAACGATGAACCGATCTATTCGCCTAGTCGCCGTATTCGCGATCATTTTGACCATCATTTTGCTGATCAATCTGACCGTCGTGCAGGCATTCCAGGAAGACAAATACGCCAACCACCCCGCCAACCAGCGCGGTTTCTACGATTCGCAAACCATCGCGCGTGGACAAATTTCTGCCGGTGGCCAAGTGCTGGCGGAATCGCTGCCGAACGCGGATGAGACGTATACGCGCAACTACCCCACCAACCCACCGGCTTTTAGCACCACGGTTGGTTATCTCTCGGACCTGTTCGGTGCTTCCCATCTGGAACAGTCGCACAACGAAATCCTGAATGGCACGGATCCTTCGCTGTTAAGCACCAATTGGCGCGATGTGATCACCGGTAAGCAACCCAACGGTGCCAACCTGGAATTGACCATCGACCCGAATATGCAGCAGTTCGCGTACCAGCAACTGGCAGAGATGGGCTACCAGGGAGCATCGGTGGCTATCCAGCCGTCGACCGGCGCAATCAAATCCATGGCGTCGACCCCAAGCTTCGACCAAAACGCCCTGGTGGGCGAGGGCGCAGAGGAAGCCTGGGCGGAGCTGACCAGCACCGAGGGTAACCCTCTGCTGAACCATGCCACCCAGGAAACGCTGCCTCCGGGTTCGATCTTCAAGATCATCACCGCCGCCGCTGGTATTGAGGCTGGCTATGGGCCGGAATCCACCCTGACCGGTGCCCCGGCGATCACGCTGCCAAATACCACCACCGAGTTGACCAACTACGCCGGTCAAGCATGCGCCGGTTCAGATGCGGTGAGTTTGCTGACTGCATTCCAGTATTCGTGCAACACTGCCTTCGTCGAAATGGGCATCGACATCGGCACCGACGCGCTGCGCGATACCGCGCACGCATTCGGCATCGGAGAAACCTATGACCTGGGCATTCCGACCTCACCGGGCGCACTCGGCGACCTGCCGGATGAAGCCGCCCTGGGTCAGTCCTCAATCGGACAGCGCGACGTCACCATGTCCGCGCTGCAGGCAGCCGTGATGGCAGCAACCATCGCCAACGACGGTGAACGCATGAAACCGTACGTCGTCGACAAGATCACCAGTTCTAACCTGCGCGATATCAAGACCATAAAGCCGCAGTCGCTCAACCGCGCGATCCCAGAAGAAACCGCAGCAACCATCGAGGAAATGATGCGGGC
>NZ_MKXT01000093.1:0-447 GCF_001913985.1 Corynebacterium sp. S5S1 | reverse complement strand
CTGGTACATGGCATACCTGCCGGATGCAGACTTGGCGGTTGCTGTCGTCGTCAAAAACGGTGGCGGCCAAGGCGAAGGTGCTACCGGCGGCTCTGTTGCCGCACCACTGGGCCGGGCTCTGCTCGACTTTGGTAGGGGGCAGTAATTTATGGCTGATGTGAACAACCGCGAAAGCATTCAGGCGCTGGTCGGCGATGAGTATGAGCTGCAGTGGGTGATTGGCCACGGCGGCATGTCCACGGTGTGGCTTGCCGACGATCACGCCAACGACCGCGAAGTAGCCATCAAGATTCTGCGGCCGGAGTTTTCCGATAACAACGAGTTTTTGGATCGCTTCCGCAACGAGGCCGATGCCGCGCGTTCCATCGAGTCGGACAATGTGGTCGCCACCTACGATTATGGTGAGGTCACAGAAGATAATGGCCACACGTTCTGCTTCATCGTCAT
>NZ_MKXT01000092.1:2766-3260 GCF_001913985.1 Corynebacterium sp. S5S1 | reverse complement strand
GGCCAGCGGCGCGGAGAGGCGCAACTGGCCGCGCAGGTCTTCTACCTCTGCCGCCAACGCATCACGCTCTTCGGCGAGTGCGTCGCGTTGTTCGGTCAATTCGATGATGGCTTTAATTCCGGCCAGGTTAACGCCATCGTCTTGCGACAACTGCTGGATCTTGCGCAGCATCGCAATATCGCGCTGCGAATACCTGCGCCCACCACCGCGAGTACGCGCGGGCGAGACCAACCCCATCCGGTCATAGGTGCGCAGGGTTTGCGCGTGCATGCCGGATAGTTCAGCAGCCACGGAGATAACGAAGACCTCGCGATATTCTTCACGGAATTCCTCGTGCGAATCGTTCGCCATGGTGTTGTCACCTCCTGTGGTTGCTTGTCGTTATTTATTCGGGTTTCCGGCCCAACCTGCACGGGCATCGAAACCGGAGTCTTTTTCTGCTTGCGCGTAGGTGCGCAAGCTGGATTTTGCGGCGTCATCCAAACTCGTCGGCA
>NZ_MKXT01000092.1:2223-2712 GCF_001913985.1 Corynebacterium sp. S5S1 | reverse complement strand
GGATGCCGCGTCCGCGAACCCGCAGGGTACGGCCATCGGCAGTACCTGCCGGGATTTTCACGCGGACCGGGGCATCCAGTGTCGGCACCGTAATCGTGTCGCCGAGCGCCAGCTCTGCAAAGGACACCGGCACCGTGATCAGCAGGTCATCGCCTTCCCGGGAAAAGACCTTGTCTCCCCGCACGTTGACGGACACAAACAGGTCACCGGATGGTTTGCCGTGCGGCCCGGCTTCGCCCTGGCCTGCCAAGCGCACCTTTTGCCCGTCGACAACACCGGCCGGGATCCGCACGGTAATCGAACGGGTCCGGTTCACGGTTCCGCTTCCCGAGCAGGTCTCACAGGGGTCGGTGATCTTGGAACCAGTGCCGTCGCAGTTCGAACACGGCTGGGAAAACCCAAAGGCTCCCCGGTTTTCGCTGGTGTAGCCAGTGCCGTTGCACTGCCCGCAGGTGGCTTGTTTTCCGGATTTCGATCCGGAGCCGTGGC
>NZ_MKXT01000092.1:0-2216 GCF_001913985.1 Corynebacterium sp. S5S1 | reverse complement strand
AAAGTCGAGCGTAATGGAGGTTTCGACGTCGGCGCCTCGCGTCGGCCGAGCTTGGTGCCCACCAGCACCGCCGCGGTTAAAGAGGCCGCCGAAGATGTCACCCAGACCGCCGTCTTCAAATGCTCCTCCAAATCCGCCAGCCCCGGCCGGGCCGCCTTGCGAGAAGAAGCCGTCTTGGCTTTGCGACGAGCGGCGAAACCCGCCGGGAAAGCCGGCGCCTCCAAACCTGCCGCCCCCAGCACGCAGCATCGCTTTGAATTCGTCGTATTCCTTGCGCTTCTTCTCGTCGCCAAGCACGTCGTAGGCAGACGCTGCCGCCTTGAACTTGGCGAGTTTCTGCTCGTCGTCCGGGTTGGTATCTGGGTGGTTTTCCCGGGCGATCTTGCGGTAAGCGCGGCGAATCTCAGCTTTTGAGGCATCGGAGGAAACGCCTAGGTCCCCGTAGTAATCCTTATCGGCCCATTCACTCTGGGACATGGTCCGTCCCCTCCTTCCTCATTGTTTACTGATTGTCGTTCGCCTGTGCGGATGCGTCAGAGTCAGAGCCAGATCCAGTTTCCGAACCTTCTGGATCAGCGATAATCACCATGGCGTTGCGCACCAGGCGGTCTCCTACCTTGTAGCCCTTACGCAAAACCGTGCCGACGACTTGCTCGCCACCGCTGGACAGATCCTGCACGGCCTCGTGGATCTCCGGATCAAATGCTTCACCCGGTTCACCGAAGGTCACCAGGTTCTGGCCCTTCAAGGTTTCGCGGAACTTGGAGCCGAACTTCTCCAGCGGGGATCCTTCTTCCAGGTCACCGTGCTGTTTGGCCAGTTCCAGATCATCCAGGATTGGCAGCAATGCGGACAGTACCGAAGCCTTCGCGGACTCAGAAACGCTCTGGCGCTCCCGATCGCTACGGCGGCGGTAGTTGGTGTATTCCGCGTTCAGCCGCTTGAGATCGTCGGTGCGTTCATCCAGCTGACGTTGCAGGGCCTGCTCTGGGGTTTCGGCCTCATCGGCTGCAGCTTCTTCAGCACCAGCCTCTGTGGCCTCGTCGGCAACCGCATCACGGGCAGCCGCTTCGTCCGCTGCCGTGCTAATTGGCTCTTCTACTTCGTCAACCTCAGGTTCCACAGCGACGTCGTCGGCAAGACCGTCTGCTCCGGCGCCACCGGAAGGCTGCCCAGTTTCCTGCTGGGTCGCCTCGGCAGCATCCGCGGCGGCTTCTGCCTGTGTGGCAGAGGTAGCCTCCGGGTCGGTCGCGTCCGGGGAACCGGGGTTATCCGGCATCTCGTCCCGGTTGGTCATTTACTTGTCACCCTTTGCGTTCTCGTCGGAGTTGTCGGCATCGTCCTCGTCGACAACTTCAGCGTCGACGACGTCGTCGTTGCCGCCAGCCTGGCCGGCGTCGCCATCAGCCTGTGCCTTCGCGGCTTCAGCCTCGTACATCGCCTGGCCCATGGCCTGGGATTCGGTGGACAGCTTCTCGACGGCAGACTTGATGGCCTCGATGTCGTCGCCCTTCAGTGCCTCGTCGACGGCATCGGCGGCTTCGGTGACCTTGTTCTTGGTCTCTTCGTCGACCTTCTCGCCGTTCTCGTCCAGGAACTTGCGGGTCTGGTAAGCAGTGTTTTCCGCGTTGTTGCGGGTCTCCTGCTCTTCACGACGCTTCTTGTCTTCCTCGGCGTGTGCCTCGGCGTCCTTGACCATCCGATCGATCTCTTCATCGGACAGGCCGGAGCCTTCCTGGATCTTGATGGTGTTTTCCTTGCCGGTGCCCTTGTCCTTTGCCGAAACGGAGACGATGCCGTTGGCGTCGATGTCGAAGGTGACTTCAACCTGTGGGACACCGCGTGGAGCTGGAGCGATGCCACCGAGTTCGAAGGATCCCAACAGCTTGTTGTGCTGCGCCATCTCGCGCTCACCCTGGAAGACCTGGATTTGTACGGAAGGCTGGTTGTCTTCCGCGGTGGTGAAGGTCTCGGATTTCTTGGTTGGGATGGTGGTGTTGCGCTCAATGAGCTTGGTCATCACACCGCCCTTGGTTTCGATACCCAGCGACAGTGGGGTGACATCCAGCAGCAGAACGTCCTTGACGTCACCGCGCAGAACACCTGCCTGCAGGGCAGCGCCGGAAGCAACGACCTCATCTGGGTTGACGCCCTTGTTTGGCTCCTTACCGGTCATTTCCTTAACCAGTTCAGCTACCGCTGGCATACGGGTGGAG
>NZ_MKXT01000091.1:1465-3080 GCF_001913985.1 Corynebacterium sp. S5S1 | reverse complement strand
CCTGAATTACCTGCAAGAACAGTACCCAGACCAGATCGCGCAAGTCACCAGCTATTTCGATACGCGCAATCCAAACTTGCTGTCCGACGACGGCTCGGTAGCGTTCGCGGCCATCGGTTTAGCAGGTGACGACGAGCAAACTCTGCGTGATTTCCGCACCATCCAGGATGATCTCACCGGCGCCGCAACCGCCCAGGGCCTAGATATCGAGGTTGCCGGAGCCACCGCCGTTGCTGATGCTTTGGACGACGGCATGGCGCACGATATCTCGGTTGCCGAACGCGCAGCGCTACCGCTGGTGGGCTTGCTGTTGCTGTTCGTCTTCGGTTCCGTCGTCGCCGCGTTTATGCCGTTGATCGTCGGCGCACTGTCGATCATGGGCTCCATCGGCATTCTCTCGGTATTGGCCGGGTTTATCCAGGTCAACGTGTTTTCACAGGCCGTCGTCACGCTGCTGGGCCTAGGCCTGGCCATCGACTACGGGCTATTTATGGTCTCGCGCTTCCGCGAAGAACTAGATAAAGGCCGTGATACCCGCACAGCTGTCGCGATTACCACCGCCACCGCTGGGCAAACGGTGGTCTTTTCCGCACTCATGGTGGCCGTGGCCATTTCCAGCCTGCTGATTTTCCCGCAGGCGTTTTTGAAATCCGTTGCTTATGGCGCGATTTCCGCCGTCGGCCTAGCGGCGCTGCTTTCGGTGACGGTGCTGCCAGCTATTTTCGGCATGCTCGGCCACAACATCGACAAGTGGACGGTACGCAAGACCAAACGCTCCCGCCCAATCGAGGAAACCTTCTGGTACCGCGTGCCACGCTGGGCCATGAGCAAAGCTCGCTGGTTTACCGTCGGCATCACCGCCCTGCTGCTCGCACTGACCATCCCGCTGTTGGGTGTCAGCTTCGGCGGCATCAACGAGACCTATCTGCCACCGAGCCACGAAACCCGCCAGGCACAGGATCGTTTCAACGAGCAATTCCCGGAACACCGCACCGAGCCCATCAAACTTGTAGTCAAGGGGGCCGATAACCAGCAGCTTGTCGACGTCGTCTTGCAAGCCCGTGAGATCGAAGGGCTGACCTCCCCCATGGCGCCGTCCAGCCAGACCATAGACGGCACCACTGTGTTGAGCGCCGGTATTGCAGACCGCGAAGATAACGCCGAAGTTATCGAACAACTGCGCGCGATTACAGCACCGGAAGGCGTGGAACTTTACGTCGGCGGTACCCCGGCGATGGAAGTCGAATCACTCGAAGCGCTGTTTGAGAAACTGCCGTGGATGGCGCTGTACGTTATTGTCGCCACGTTCTTGCTGATGGCCGCGGTGTTCGGCTCGCTGATCATCCCGGCAAAAGCCATCATCATGACGGTGCTGACCTTAGGCGCCACCCTGGGTATTTTGACCGGCATGTTTGTCCTCGGCGCTGGTTCCGGACTGTTGGATTTCTCGCCAGGCCCACTGATGAGCCCGATCCTGGTGCTGATCATCGCCATCATTTATGGCTTGTCGACGGACTACGAGGTCTTTTTGGTTTCGCGCATGGTGGAAGCCCGCAAGCGTGGAGCGTCAACCGACGACGCCATCAACTACGGCACCGCGCACACCGGCCACATC
>NZ_MKXT01000091.1:0-1419 GCF_001913985.1 Corynebacterium sp. S5S1 | reverse complement strand
GTGGTGGCTGGCGAGTTCGGCTTCTCCGATATCGTGATGATGAAATACATCGCCTTCGGCATGATCTTCGCGCTCTTCCTCGACGCCACTATCGTGCGCATGTTCCTCGTACCAGCCGTGATGCACCTGCTGCGCGAAGACAACTGGTGGGCACCAGCCTTCGTGCACCGAATTTATGAGCGCATGGGGCACGGCGCATACGAAGAAACCGTGGTCCCGGCTGGGCGGATGGCGGATGCTTCTGGTCCGACCGGTGATTTTGCCCCGGACGGCGACCATGAGCAGTACGACCTTGCCCCGGAAAACGACCTTGCCCTGGACGGTGACCATGCGCAGTACGAGGAACAGTACGAGCTGGATGAACCGCACGAGCTGCATGAGTCCGAGGTTGTCGCCGATACCAAAGCCATTCGCAGCGGACGCACCACCGACCAAGACAGCGACCTGATTCCGTTCTCGGAGCTCATGAAGCGCCTAGAAAACGACAAGTAGACGGGGCCGCAACGATGAAGAGCACAGTAGGCAAATGGCTGCGGTGGATACTACCCCTAGCAGTACTCGTCGTCATGGGTATTTTCTTTCGTGACGAGCTAGATTTCTTGAGCGATGGTTTCCGCACCCTTCGTCACGCGCAACCTTGGCCCATCGTCGTCGTGTTTATCACCTTTGCGTTTTCCCTATTGGCAATGGCCGAGGTGATGCGCAAATTGTTTGTCGCCGGTGGTGTGCCTGTCTCGTTCAAAGAATGCAACAACATTGTCTTCGCCTCCAATGCCTGGTCGACGACGCTTCCCGGCGGTCCTGCATTCGCCGCTATCCTTACGTATAAAGTGCAGCGCGCTTGGGGCGCTTCCGTGGTGCTGTGCGGCTGGTTTTTTGTGCTCTCTTCTGCGATTTCCACGCTCTGGGTCGTATTAATCGGTTTTACCGGCGTATTTTTCTGGGGCTGGGCTTCCTGCAATACCCGGACCGTGGGGCGGTGGATTAAAAACCTGCCGTGGAAAAAGACCGACAAGCTCGTCAAACACGTCAACAAGCTCGACCAAGTGTCGTTGAACTTGGGCCAATTTTCCTGGGTGACGTTGATGGCGTTTTTCAACCGAGCCTTCGATGCCGTTGCTCTGTGGGCTTGTGCCTGGGCCGTGACCGGTAATATGCCGTCGTTCTGGCCTGCCGACGACCACACCACGATCATGGGCATTAGCGTCGCGTTTATTACCGCCAAGCTGGCGGGTTCCGCGCAAATCACCCCAGCGGGCGTCGGCACCGTCGAAATCGCGATTATCACCGCGCTGGTGGCCACCGGCATGACGGCCGTCGATGCCACTGGCACGGTGTTGGTCTACCGGCTGATCACCTTCGTTTTCTACAGCGCAATCGGCTGGGTCATCTACTTCGCCTACTACGCACGCAAGGGTA
>NZ_MKXT01000090.1:1198-3332 GCF_001913985.1 Corynebacterium sp. S5S1 | reverse complement strand
GCCGCCTTTGCAATAGAACTCGACGGTTCCGGTGAACGCGCCGTCGATAATCTCCAGTTCGGTGCTGATGACCTCCGTGATGCCGAATTCTTCGGCGATTGGTTCGACGAGCTGGCGTGCCGAGGCTGAGATGATGATGACTTCGTGGCCAGCGTCCTGGTGCGCCTGGATCAGTTCCCGGGCCTCGCTATAGATCGCTGGGGTGAGCACGGTATGCATGGTCTCGTGCACGATGTCGCGCACGTGTTTTTCAGACCAGCCGGTGATCATGGAGGTGAGCTGGTCTCGGGTGGAATCCATCTGGGCGCTGGATTGACCAGCAAACATATAGCTGGCTTTGGCCAGAGACAGACTCAGCGCGTCCTGCGGGGTGATAAGCCCGTTGTGGAGGAATTCGCGCCCGTAGGCGAAAGCCGATGAGGTGGCGATGATGGTTTTGTCCAGGTCAAAAAACGCTGCCACCTGCCCGCGTTGTGGTTGTGGATGTGGGTGCGGGTGTGGGCGCGAGTGCGAGGATGCCTGTTGTTGCTGGGACTGGTCGGCGGTGCTGTGGGGATCATGCATAGGTACCTGCCGTAAGAAGTCTGTGGTTGGTGCAGTGTTGGTTGGTGCAGCGTTGACTGCTGCCACTGATGTGATTAATGGTGCTGTTGTGACTCGTGTTGTTGGTTGTTATTTGTTGTTATCTCCTGTTACACAAGCCATCTTAGTTGGGTTATCCCTTTGATGTGTCGAGTTGTTACATAGTGGGCGGCTTCAGCAGAAAAATTGCGAAAATTGGCAGAAATCTCAGGGTTGTCCACAGGGCGATCGATGACGTGACAACAGGTTGACTGAGTTCTCCACAGATCCGGGACGTGCCGTTGAACAGCGGTGTTGTTCCGGCTTGGCTAGATGCCATGAACACGCAAGATCCTTCCATCGTCCTCGCCATCACAGATCCCACTTTGCGCACAGAGGCAAGCCACATCGCCGCTGCCACTGGACACCGGGTGGTTACTGCCAGCGATGAGCGCGATATTTATCGGTTGGGTGCACGGGCCGAAGCTCTATTTCTCGACTCCGAACACGCGGAACTCTTGTCGACGACTTCTGGTGGTCCGCCACGACTAACCAGCCCTGCGTATCTGGTGTGTTTGGATCCCGGCCCGGTCGATGAACAACTAGTTCAGGCCTGCGCGGCACACGCCGGTTTTGTCATTCCTGCGCAGAACAAAGAGATTCTGGCAGCGCTGGGTGCACACGCGCAGCAAGGCCTGCACCACAGCGCCCAGCAGGGCGGTGATCGGCAGATACCGCAGCGCCCTCGATCGCAAAACCCAACGCGTCCGGTTAGACCCGCCAGTCCGGCCTATTCGACAAGCCCAAGCAGGCAGTTGTCGTCTCGCACTGATCCGCACTTAACCATCGCGGTAATCGCTGCGGGTGGAGGCACAGGTGCGTCGACGGTGGCGGCTGCGATCTCGCGGGTTGCGGCACACAACAACGCTGGTGCCGTGACATTGATCGACGCCGTGGATTATTCCGGTGGCCTGGATTTACTGCTGGGAATAGAAAAACATGACGGTCTGCGGTGGCCCGATCTCAACTTGGGCGAAGGCCACATCAATGCCAGCGATCTTCGTGGCAACCAGGAAGAAATTGAATCCGTCCTGTCTGCGCTGCACAACGAACCGGGATTGTCGGTCGTTGATGCCAACCCTTTTCAGATTCCACGGTCGATTGATGCAGCAGTAGTGGTGTGCCCCGCGGAATTGCGCTGCGCGGCACGGGCCGCGCACATCAGTACACAGCTTTTTGCGCGCCACATACCGCACAGTGTGGTGGTTCGGCATCGTCAGTGGTCTGCCCTGAGCATCGAGGAAATTGAAGACCTCGTGCGTAGTGATGTCATCGCAGAAATCGGGACTATCAAACGGTTGACGAAAATCACTGAAAGTGGTGGTTTACCTGCGCGTATACCGAAGCCATTATCCATAGCTGCCTATGCCGTGCTCGCAGAATACGGCTGGAACACAGCAGCTGCGCGATAGCCCGAACGAAATCCAACCACCTGCCCAGAGAAAGCATCACACATGTCAGTTACAGAACACATTGTAGAAACCATCCAACGTCGGGTTGCGGCACAGCCCAG
>NZ_MKXT01000090.1:0-1135 GCF_001913985.1 Corynebacterium sp. S5S1 | reverse complement strand
CGACGTACTCGAAATCCTACGAAAATTGAAAAATGACACCGTCGGCATCGGTGTTTTAGAGCCGCTGCTGTCCCTATCGGGGATCACCGACATCGTCGTCAATGGCCCAGATTCCGTGTTTTTTGACCGCGGGGAAGGGCTAGAAGCAGCAGGGATCCAATTCCGTGATGATGAAGAAGTCCGCCGGTTAGCAGTGCGTCTGGCGAGTCTGTGCGGCAGGCGACTGGATGATGCGCAACCGTGCGTGGATGGCAGAATTCGTCGCGAAGAAGATATTGCGCTGCGTTTCCACGCGGTATTAAGCCCACCAGCGCAACAAGGCACGTGTATTAGCCTGCGGGTTTTGCGATCACACTCCGCAAGCCTGGATTCGTTGCATCAGCGCGGCAGCCTTGATGATTATTCACGACGATTCTTGCATGACCTGATCGCACAACGACGATCCTTTCTTATCGTGGGCGGAACCGGAAGCGGGAAAACCACGTTGCTGTCGGCTTTGCTTAGCGAAATTGATCCCGGGCAACGGTTGGTCTGTATCGAAGACACCCCGGAGCTGACCCCGAATCACCCACACGTGGTCAACCTGACTGCGCGCGGTGCCAACAGCGAGGGCGGTGGGGCTATCAGTATTTCTGATTTGTTGAAACAGGCTTTGCGCATGCGGCCGGACCGCATCATCGTGGGAGAGATTCGGGGTGCGGAAGTCGTGGATCTTCTGGCGGCACTGAACACCGGGCATGACGGGGGCGGAGGGACCTTGCATGCGAACCGTCTCGCAGAAGTTCCGGCGCGCTTGGAAGCCCTTGGTGCTTTGGGCGGTTTAGAACGCGCGGCGCTGCATGCACAACTTACTGCCGCTGTCGAAGTGGTATTGGTGATGCAGCGCGGGGCAGATGGAACCCGCAGGCTCGCCCAGATTGGGCAGCTACAGGCAAACCCGTTGCGGATTACAACCGTGTGGGAATTTGGGCAAGCAGATGTCTCCGCCGAGGTGTCGGCATGATGAGTGCGGCAGTGATGTGTCTGGCTCTGGCAATGGTGATCTCACCGGTAGCAGCGCGGGCACGCATCGGGAAACCGCAGCGAGCACTTGTCCCCAAAGAATTTGTACTCATAATTACGGTGGTGTTTTTGG
>NZ_MKXT01000089.1:2916-3377 GCF_001913985.1 Corynebacterium sp. S5S1 | reverse complement strand
ACTGCTGTTGTGTCTCTGGCTAGTCTGGCGCTGGCTACTGCAGAATAGCCGCTGGGCGTTGCCTGCCGCCGCGACCAGCTGGGCGCTGGCATTGATCAGCGAACCCGTCGAGCTCAATCATGGTTTTGCCCAGATCAACGTCATTTTGCTGTCGCTGGTGGTACTCGATCTAGTTCCCCGGAAGCGCACACTTCCGCAGGGTTGGCTGATCGGCATCGCAGCAGCCATCAAGCTCACACCACTGGCGATGCTGTTGTATTTCTTGGTGCGCAAAGACATCCGCGCGATTATCACAGCGGGGGCTTCTGCGGCACTGGCAACCCTGCTGGCAGCTTTCGTGCGTTTTGATGCCACCTGGGAGTTCTACGGTGCGCGTCTGCTAGGAATGGGCTCCGGCGGCGATTTCGGAGTAAACACCTCATACCAATCCAATAGCTCCTGGCGCGGAATGATCCAGCGCT
>NZ_MKXT01000089.1:0-2854 GCF_001913985.1 Corynebacterium sp. S5S1 | reverse complement strand
CCTGGCTCATGGTCCAGCTATTACGCCGTGGCTATCTTGTCGACGCCTGGCTTATCAACGCAGTGATCATGCTCCTGATCTCGCCGGTATCGTGGTCCCACCACTGGGTCTGGCTGGCCGTCGCCGTCCCGGTATGGTTCTGGCGAGCCCTGACATGGCGTAGTTATGCTCTCACCGTAGTCGTCGGTGCCTGGGTTTCCGTCTTGGTTTTCCTCGAGCAGCCACCCAAGTGGTGGTACGGCGACGCCATCAACGTACACGCGCTCAGCTTCTGGCCGAAGCTGCTTATCAGTGATTTTGTCTGGCTGGGGTTAGCCACCCTGCTTATCCTTGGCTGGGAATTGTCCGGCGCTCGGGACCGTAGACGTCTGCACCACCAGGCCCCGGAGCACCACGCACCCGCCGATATGTAAGCACGCGGTGCACCCAGAACCAGAACCGCAAGAGTTGGGTGTTTAGCTGGCCAACGGGTTGGTACCTGCGAATAGCCACCACGCAGCAACCACAGCAGCGATTCCGAGGATCGCGAAAATCCAGGACGATGCCAGCGGACGTCGTGCCCACCCACGGGCACCATCAAGCGCATACAAACCGGGACCGGTAAATTGTACAACCACCGCGATCGCGGCAACCATGACCGGTACCCACAGGGTTTCTTCCCAATTAAAGATATTGAGGCCAACCTGCGCGTCGGCAAGCTGGTGCACAGCCAGAAAACCACTCACTGTCACCGCAACCATGCCAGCAATCGGTGCTAATAGACCCAGCAGCAAGAAAATACCAGCAGCCAGCTGCAGCGCCGGCACCAAAATAGCCAACAAGTGGTCCTGGTTATAAGCAGAGAATTCGGATTCTAAGCCCGCGATGCCCTCGTGGTTGCCCAAGGAGAAAAACGTCCCCACTGCCTGAATAATCAGCCAGGCCGAAAATACAATACGCAATAAGAACAACCCGAAGTCGATAGTGCCGCGACGCGTCTCGGTTAGTTCAGCGTGCTCCATGGCACCTGCACCTGCTGCTTCTTCGTTTGGTATGCCATTGCCCTGCGCATAAGGCACATCATCCGGGAATTGCTGCTGGCCATCATGCGGCTGTCCCGGCTGGGTAGGTCCCGGCTGCATGTTGTTCGACGGTGTGTTGTTCGATTGTGCGGCCTGGTTTGGGATAGCGGATGCCGCCACCGGCACCGTAGTCTGCTTTCCTGCAGGGTCAATAACCTCGGTAGTTGCAAAATCTTCGTCTCGGTATTCCGGACGCTGCGAATCAGCGTCTACTTGGTTGTCGTTACCGTCTGGACCGCCATTAGCGCTAGAAGCCGCAGCCTTTTCCGAGCTACCTACTCCGGCTGCAGAACTCTGCTGCGCAAATTGGGTAGTCGGTTCGGAATCGTTACCAGGCCCAGTACTGTCAGCACGGTTCCTGCTAGCACCTGAATTCGGCTCAATGGTCTGCGGCGCCGCTCGACCGGCCCGCTGGAAAATCGTGGTGCGTTGTCCCTCCGATGCAGATTCGGCATCCCGTTTAAAGTCTGCTTTCACTTCCGTTTTAGCATCGGAATCTGCTGCAGACTTTTTCTGTGATGTTTGCGGCCCCTTATAAGTGGGAACATCAAACTCGTCGTCATGAAAATCCGCTTTGTCGGGCTGGGATTTATCTGGGTTATTTTTACCATCGCTCATGGCCCCAATTTATGCGACAGCCCAGCGTATAACCGGTACCAACCCGCCTACGATGGGATTTTCCCTGTTTTAGCACTGGTCCAACAGGTTACGCAGCGCCTGATGCTCCGCTTCTGTGACCCAGAGATCATAAACATATTTCACGTGGACCTGTATACGCCCATAATCACAGCGAAACGGCTTGTGCGGCGGCAGCCAGGTAGCAGCATCAGCAGCACCTTTCGCGCGGTTATTGGAAGCATCGACAGCCAGCAGGTTGATCGGATCGTTGGCGAAATCGCGGCGCTTGGTTTCATCCCACTGGAATGCTCCTTTCACCCAGGCGTCGCCAAGCGCAACCACGTGCTCGATATCTACCTGATTATCGCCACGGTGAAAATTGATGGTCTCGCCGGAATATGGGCTGACCAACCGACCGCTTTCGACCAAACACCCCCGGGTCCCGTTGCGGATGGAAATCTCGTCCAAATCGCGTTGCAGAATATCATTCCGGGTATCGCAGCCATTGTGCCCGCCTGCGACGTTAACGTCATCGCTCCACGGCTGGCCAAATAAAGCACGGTCATAATCCGAGTTCGGTGCCCGCCCTTTGATCTCAAGTGCAGCGTGCATGGCGCGGTAATCGAGGCTGTCATCGGTATACACGCCCGGCTCTGCGTGCGGGAAGGAATCCTTCAGGTCTTTGTCTGCTGAAGGTGCAGTAGGTGCACTCGGCTCTTCTGCCCCATCAGTTGCTTGGGCACCCTGAGTGGTTGTAACCGTCGTTGAGACCGTCGACACCGTTGTGGCCATGGAGACCGCTGACTCATGTGAGCCATCGCCGTGCGCAGATTCCACATCCGAACAACCAGCGAGGAAAACCGAGACTATGCCTGCAAGAGCGAGGCCGGTGAGTTTTTTACCTGCGCACATAATTTCACACAGTAGCACAAGCTCGGGTTTCAACAGGAACGGTGAGACAGCACTGAAACACCTCGCCCAACCATGGCTGAGCACATCGCATGCGCTGCCGCTTGTATACACGACAATGATATAGTTGATGTATCATATATTTTCGATACGCCAAGGAGGAATACCGTGGCAGCAGAAAACGACAACGACTGGGCCGGCGATGCCCAGAATGCCGCAACCGATGGTGAATTCACTCGCGATACCAGCTACATTGCAGATCGCGT
>NZ_MKXT01000032.1:0-19809 GCF_001913985.1 Corynebacterium sp. S5S1 | reverse complement strand
CGGTCCGGGCCGACGCACCCCTCGGCCCGGTACCAACTACCCGGAACACGACAGTACCGAGTCCCCAGAACACCGGTACCAAAAACTCGCATCTGACACCGCCCTGGAAACCATCGAAATATTCTGCTACCAAATCTGTATAGTTCAAGAGTTTCTGCGACTTCCCATACCCCTGAGAAGCAAATGCCTGCTTCATCTTTAAGTGATCTGCAGTCGCTTCGCTGTAGGGTGACTCGTTATTCCTCCCGCCCGAATTTTCGTAACCGTTAACAACAGCATTGACTGCACGTACAGTCCTGATCCATGGATCTGCGTCCTCATTCAAATACATCACCAATGCTGAGTTCTCTAAAGCCGACCTTGCAAGAATTGATGGCGTAAGCGGGTATCGAACATCAGATTTCAGGAGCAGACCAAGAGAATGCAGGATTCCACCTGCGGTTTGCAGCGAAGCCGCAGACAGGTCATCAGCTAGACGGGATATTCCCCATTTCTGGGCGCCACGAATCTTCGACTCAAATTCAATATCGAGAGAATCTGCCTCTTCTGTTGTAAGGAGCCTAGGAGAGCAAGCAATCTCGTTAACGATATGGGCGACGGCCTCGCAGTGGGCTCCAAGGCCCTTCAATGGAAAATATTGCTCGTACTCGGCGAATGAATTTTTCCTTGGCTTACCTCGCCTAAATACGTGCTCGAACACTCTTCTCATGTATCTGTTTTAACAATGGGTAGAGCACATTGACCAAAAAGAAAAAGTCAGGGACTCAGCCTGCCTACAGGCCAACCCGTAGCCTGAGGAAACTCCGCTAATGCACCCCTATTGATAAAACGCAGATATTTATCAATAGGGGTGCGGGAGAGAACGCCCAATTTATAAAATCGGCGCTTTTTAACACTTAGGGTTTCTCCGTTCAATACTTAACTTCACAAACCCGCAGAGGCAATCTCCCTCCCGAGAAGAGTGGTAGTGCCGACCAAATGGAAAACAACGCGACCAACGGACTGGTGCTTGGTCACACGAGCCGGTCTGCACCATCGCATCGGAGGTCGTTCTCATAGTTCTGCTTACCTTCGGCGGGATCGACGTACGCCACATACCACTCCTGGCCGGGCCGGTGAGCGGCCTGCTGGATAATATGCGTCACGGCAGCGTGCCCATTACCCTAGCCACGCTGGTGATCAACGGCGTGGGCGAGGAGCTATTCTTCCGCGACGTTGCCCGCCGCCAGCTTGCCGACGCCCTCTCCCCACCCCCGCCATCCTGGCCCAACTAGCCCTCTACATCGCCGTCACCGCCGCAATGGGCATTCCCCTGCTGCTCGTTGCCTCCGTCCTTATCGGCGGCATCGCCGCACTAGAAGCCCGCCGCGCCGACAGCCTCATCTCCGCCACCACGCTCCACCTACTATGGAGCACCGGAATGGCGTTTTTGTTGCCGGTGGTTATCGGGGAGGCGTAAGTTCACTGCCCAGTTTTAGACGGCGCTAATTAACTCCACATTCTCGTAATACGCAGAATGCGATTTCACTGCCTCGCTCACGTCATGATTGACCGCGAAGCTAGCGTCCAAGCCCTCGAAGCCGATGGCCTTCCTGCCGCCCATCGCTGCAGGATACAGTCGACCAAGAACCACGTCACTGTGGGAGTGGTAATTGTGGACGACGCCAGATAGGAATTCACCAGCAGAATCCCACTTCGCATCTTGACCAATGGCCGCGCCCAAAAGGTGCACGGCTTCGACCCGGACCTCGTTTTCAGTTCCGGCAGCGCCCGCTAGCGCAGTAGCGAGGTTGAGCATGACGCGGCCGCCCAAGCTATGTCCAACGAGTACCACGGACTCTAGGTGGGAGCGCTGAATAATTGCGGCGAGTGCGAGGGCAGTCTTATTTGCACGGTTAACTGCAACCGTCCATGGATTCTTGACCAGGTCCACGACACCTAGCGCCAAGCCGGCAGGCGTTGCCTTCTTAGCCAACTTCTTACCAGCATGTTTGACCATCCCCTTCAACACGGCGCCGCCGGCGAAACCAGCACCTGGAGCTAGGAAACCGGCAAGCTCCAGCATTTCCTTGCTGCCCCACGTCACGAGATAAATCGGAGAATCAGGGTAGGCGGCTTCGACCGCCTTAACTTCTGTACGCCAATCGAGCTTCTTCTCAGTGGTAAAACCACGTGCGATCAAGACGGGCGTACCGCTCCCCTTGCGGACGCACTGAATATCAAAGGAGTCATCCTCGCCAATATAGGAGTTAAGCGCTTTTACTCCGTATGCGGAGCCGAGCAGTCCACCAGCAGCGGCAACGACCATGCTGCCGCCAGCCATACCTAAACCGCCAGAAGCCAAGGAGCCGAAGCCGAGCGCTGCTAGGCCAGCATTGTGGGCAGCAGCGCCAGATAAGCCAAGAATCGTGGTTCCATAAGCGCTGCCTACCATCGGTGCGGCAACCCATCCACCGGCAACTCCGAGGACTAGAGCGCCGGCACCAACAGCAGCAAACTTGGCTGCGCGACCAACATTGGCTGCCTTGAATTCACGGAGCTCACACCACTGGGTGAGGTCAGCAATGCGATGGTCGAGGCGCTCAAAGTCTGAAACCTGGTGAAGGTGTTCTGCACATACGGTCGGCAAAGCCACCAAACCGAGGCCGGCGGCGGCGAAGTTATCACACTGGGGCACGGTGCAGTGGGACGTCGCCGAGCCGCAGTTCTCGCACACGTACAGAGATTTAGCCTTGGATTTCCTGTGGATGGACTTGGTCAAGCAGCGGGAGCACCAGCCTTCCTCGGTGTCGCTGCTGAGCGTGTCCATGAGCTCAGCCAAGGTGGTAGCCAACTTTGCAGAAGCAATGGCTTGCTCCCTAAGCTCTTGGACCTCTCCCTCGTGGCGCTTGACTGCGCGCTTTACTGCTTTTGCCGCAAAGTCCCTCTGATCAGCCGGGCTAATAAATTCGTTGTTGAAATTGAAGTCTTCCTGGACCGCAGCCACGGCTGCCGGAAGTTGGGCCTCCAAGTCATCCGACTCTTTCTGCCCTACCGCTGCAAGCCACAGCGCATCAACAATCGCCGGCGAGCCAGTCAGCTCTACGTCACCCTCTACCTCAGGCGACTCACGCCGCGCAACACGTACAAACCGGCCAAGATTGGAACGCAGCTCGCAAGAAAAAGAGCCATCATCCCCAGGGGTAAACGAAATTGCGGCAGACTCAATGGAGTTCTTCTTGGCCATGGCGCGCAGCCTTTCGGATAAGGAATGAGGAATATATAAACCTTATACCAGCAGTAGACAGTCAGCCTCTTACCTTTAAAACTAGCCAGACTCACTCCTGAGAAATTAGAACACCTTCTTAGATACTCAACTTTGTGAATCGATTTGAACGCGCACTTTTTGAAGCACGGTATCCATGAAGGATTTGGTAGCCTCATTTTCGAATGCGCGTTTGTTAATGGCCTTCCTAACCCAGTCCGTTCCGTGTCCCGAAACCTCCGGTTCTAGGTCCTCAAGCTGACCTCCGGGCACAAGACAGAGAGGGGTTCCCGTCAGCTTTTCGTTCAGCTGCTCGACCTTTGTTAAAAGCGGAGGATTGAGACCCAGCTTATTAAGTTTGTTGTTCAGCAACTTCTTCCTCCGGCCTTCATACTTGTCTTCTGGCAGGTCTTTTAATTCCGACCCCTTTTCCGCAAGGATGAGATCTTCAATCTCATTTCGAAGCGAAATAAGATCATTCTTGTTACGGGCACCGGTCTCTTTTAGCACTTTGCTAAACGGCCCTCCACTGTGTAGTCGGTTTTCCGACACAATAAAATCGGTATCTGCGACAATTACCGTCGGCACCGTCATCGAGCGCAAAAGTTCGAACGTTGACGGAACATTATTCTTACCCCCAACACCGACAAAGCAAATGGAGGAAGGCTGAAAACTCGACCTCAATTCTTCTGCGAGCGACTCCAGGGCTTCGCTAAAGAAATATGCATCTTTTTCATTTTCAACGATAATCACTGCATCTGAGAAGAGCCCATCTAGAAGATGAGTATGCCGAATTCTACTTTTATCTCTAATGTCCTCGTTAAAGGTCGGCGGGATCAGAGAAAAACTGTATTTCGACTTACCCTTATCATCAACGGTTCTCTGTAGACGAATAATAGATAGAGTCTCCTTTTCGCCACCAGCTAATCCGCTAAGTAGATTTTTGTCGTGAGTAGCGCAGAATATTTGTCGCCCTTCCTGCTCCGCTACCTTACGAAGTATCTGACCGAGCCGATGAGCCTGAGGAGGATGAAGAAACGCTTCAGGCTCATCCAGTAGCACAATGGGTCTGTCATCAGCAAAAAGAGCTAGCAAAATTCCGAGCACACTCTGCATACCGAGGCCTTGTTGCCAGGCTTTTGGATGCCCGTCCATTTCAGCCCGATGATGGGATGAATAACTCTCACCAATCCTAGGCATCTTTTCACTTGCTGGAGCAATCTTGTAGCCTATGGTCCCCTCACCGATATCATATACTGACAGGGGCTCGCCGAACACTTCATTAAAATACTCGGTAACTTTTTTAAGCGCTGCGTCGTCCTGCCATACTCGCTTGGCGAGACTATCTTCCTTTAAATCTTTTAGATACGATTCTTGGACGCGGTTGAGTGGGCTGTCTCGACGAACGAAATAACCTACAAGGCATCCCAAGCTGGAGGCGCCGGAAAAGATGGTTTGGACCTCATCGAGGCCCAAAAACCGATTGAGACCTGTTAGGTGCGAGGCAAAATGCTCTGGAACGTTCGCTTCGTACCGCCCCGATCGACTAATTGTCAGATTCTCGCTTGCCCACGAAGCACAACTCTCTTCCGACGAGTGTCCACGTCCCTGCCACTGAAGATCCGCTCTCGTGATCAACCCTTCATTCTGTTTCGAAAATGCAGAATCCACCCCCGCAAGCTGAGCTTCTAGCTGATCAAGAAAATGCGATTTTCCTGAATTGTTGGGGCCGACAAGAGCCGTAACGGTACCAGCTTTGAGGCAGATGTTTACTTCACCGATTTGAATCTTAGTAATAGTAGGCTTGACTACGCCGTGATCAGCATTATTCCTCATACCTTGAAATTAGAACAAAACATCTATAAGAGCAACGACTTCACCTCATTTTCCCCGCGGCCTTACCTCCATGAAAGGCTAATATTTCCTCCGACATTCCATCGGGTTTGCGCATAGTGGTTTCCCGCCCCAATTCATACTGGTAGTTCTCCACTAGGATTTTTAGGTCCGCGGACAGGTCCGCAGCCGTACCTTGATCGTAGGCGGACGGACTCGACGCTGGCGGAAATATAGCCCGCAGGAATAGCAAATCGTGACAGATGCCACTATAGACCACGACGTGGACTGGGCAGTCGTTCTGAGATGAGGAGAGCGATGGAGTCGGCAAGCCCCAGACTCTTCCACCATAACCGCGACCTTCTTCACCCGAGCATCGTCGGTAGCCGAAATATCAAATGCCTCAGAAGGACCTAAACCCGAGGACGGTTCTGCCACGTTTACCCACCTCACCACCGGAGAACAGTGCGCCCGCCGGCAGCTCTTAACCACACGCAGGCTACGCATTGAGTAAGAGTGGATTTCGTTTGCACATGCAGCTATCAGGATGGCCTGCGGACGAGCTCAGCTTTATCCCATCTCGCGAAGAAAGCTCCTCCCCCAAGAACCTCATGAACCTGAATCACGTTGACTAAATTTTGATTCACGCGTTTAATGGAGCTAACAAGGAGCGTAACCGTGAACATACCTACTGACTTTGGCGAGCGCGTCCGTACGCAGCGCCAATTGCGCGAGCTTAACCAACGAGAGCTTGCCGCCATGACCGATGGCATTCTGTCCCAGCCGACTCTTGCCCGCCTGGAGAAGGGCACAGCCACGCCAACTCTCCACCACATCATGGCCCTCGCGTGGGCTTTGGGCATCGATGCCGCTGAGCTTGTGGACGCCACCCCGCTCTCCCAGCGCGTACGCGTTGCAGCTCGCGGCGACGGTGTCGGAGTGGAAACAGCGGCGAAGGAGCTATTGCCATTTCTGCAACTGCGTGTGAACTTGGACGGTCTCAATGCCTAAGCCGAAAAGCCCATCACAACAAGGTAGTGACCTAGCAACCCGTTTTCGAGAAGATCACATGCTGGGTACCGAACCGATCGATGACATCAATGTTCTGATGAAACTGGTCGACGCAGACTTTATTGTCCTCGAGTTACCGAGCGGCTTGGATGCCTTGACTCTTAGGGACGCCGCCTCCGGTGCTTTAACAGTGGGGATTGGAACGAGCAGTAATCCCTATCGCCAACGGTTCACCGTGGCGCATGAAATTGGCCATATCATGGCCGGTGACATCACAGAAGACGGAGCTTCCCTTCTCTGCGATCCAACTCATCCTTCCGAAACGCGCGCGAACACTTTCGCACGGTGTGTGCTATGCCCTGTGGAGGCACTCCGCACTCTGTCCCGGACTTCGCCCCAGGAGGAGCTCTTATCGGACGTCGTTCAGAGCTTCCAGGTCTCCCCCACTGTGGCAGCAATCCAACTCTGCGTTGCCGGACTCATTTCGGAGCAGGCTAAAGAAGAACTCAAAGGCTACTCCACCAAGCGACTTGCCTCTCAATTTGGCTGGAAAGCCAACTACGATCACGCTGCCAGGATTTCCAAGTTGCCTCGTGCCTCTGAAAGGCTCGTTGCTGATGCTTACAAGGCCTACGACCAGGGACTCGTTGCTCTTCCTTCGGTTGCCTTCGCTGAACAAGTCAACATCGAGGAAGTTCTCGATTCAACGGGTGATGCGCAGCGCTCATCCAACAACGAACACACAGGTAGTAATGATATCGAAGCTGACCTAGCAGACTTCTTCTCTGACGAATAGGTGCGGCATGACTAGAAAATTCATTTTCGCCGATACCAGCGTGCTCCTCAATTTCATCTGCGCCGGCGAACAGGATCTCCTTCTCAAGTTCGTGGGCGATGAACAGCTTCACGTACCGCAAGCTGTTAAGTACGAAGTAGAAAGAAAGCTAAAAATTCCGAGGTTCCAAAGGGGCCTTAAAACCTGGAATTCCCTGGTTACACACGGTCACGTAAAGGTCCTCGCGGATGATTATGACCGTCTATGGAAGCACATCTATCTTTTCTCTGGGCGGGGTTACACCATCCAAGGCGGAATGGCGAAAAACCTTGGCGAGTACACCGCTATCGCACATTGTCTTGCACTCCGTGAGGACGATCCCAGTGTAATGACTGCAATCATCATCGACGACGAAGAAGCGAAGCAGCTCATTAACAAACGACAAGCAGCAACAGTCTTCACTACCGAAGCAGTACTCCTCCGCTGTGTACAGCTTCATCTTCTCACGAATCGCGGCGAGTCACGACGGATGTGGGAGAAACTCTCGAAGTTCGACAACCTCCTCCCCTTCGAACAAACTAAGCTCAACGACCGCACTTACTATCGCCGCTTTAACTAGTCCAAGTCTCATGCTTTGGCAGCGCTGGGTTCCCGGACATCTCAAACTATCTTTAGATGCTTTGCTACAAGGCTCAAGGAACTACAGCCTGCTGGTCGAGATTTTTCAACGGACTTTGAACGCTGGGAAGATTGCTAAGCCTATTCTTCCTTTTCCCTTTTCTGGCTTGTCTGTGCTCGCATCTTCTAGCACGTTTTGCTTTGCGGATGTCGACAACCCAAGGTGGAACAAAAGGCCACGGAAGCAGAACACCGATCGCGCCCGTAAATCCAATGCCTCCGATGACGAAAGCTGCTATGAGTGGAACCTTCAGCACGGTTTCCACAAACTCAGGAAGGTTCACTCTTGCGGCCAATCCTGTGGCACCGGCGGCGCCCATAATTAGCGTGCAGTAGGGATAAATGAACAGAACGCCATCACTTTCTGCGCCCATCACATCAGATGAGTCGTACCACTCTTCCGATTTGGGAACTCTCCGCACGCACCGGATGTAGTAGGCCCAGTAGAGCACCATGACAAGCACTGCTCCGACGCAGACGAGCAGCCCGGTAATATCCCCGTCCATAGAATATGACCTCCTGTAGCTGCTGGTTGCGCTATGCAATGAGACGCTACCAGCGTCTGCTGGGGTGAGACATAGAACGAAAACGAAATATGGATGCGGGCAAGCACCCGGACCTAGAACCAATTTATGTGATCAGACATTTGTGATACATGTTGTTTTGCGACCTTGAGACTCCTCTTTAAGTGTGTCTGACTTCCTCAGCATCCGCGCTACGCAGACGCCCCGCCTTCGATCTACTCACCATCAAGTCCTCTGCCACAGGCTAGGGACCTGACCTCTTTTGGTGGACAGCTAATATCCATCCCAGTCGGACTGGGAAGAAAGTTAATTTACCACCATGTCTAGGTATTCCGAACAGTTCGAACGTGATGCTATGGACGCTACGAAATCAACGAAACCTCACTTCACGCGGCCTCACCTGAGCACCGGACCTAGTCGCTTCTAGAGGCTGCAGAGGCGTTTCCTAAAATCAAGAGTTCGGCAGCTACCAGCGGATCTTTGAGGTCTAGCTCGAGGATCTCTGCGATTTCTTCCATGCGGCGCCGCACAGTATGGCGGTGGGTTTCCAGTTCTTCGGCAGTATGAGAAATATTGCCGCCATTGCGCAGGAAAGCCTCTAGAGTGCAGGCGAAATCGGTACGGCTGCCGGCATCAATTTCCTGCAACCTTCCCCAAGTCTCTTTTACGCGGTAGTCAATAGCACTGCGTACTTGAACATCACCAAGCCAATTCAGAGATTTGGCTTCGGGGCCGACCAGCGTTCCCGCCTGAAGCCTAAAGACTACGCGTTGTAGTTCTTCCACCACAGTTTCGTTCAGATCAGACCACAAGAGTGGAACTCCCACGGCGATGCGCTGGGTGGTGCGCATTCCTAGAAATAGCTCTCGGATATTTTCCACACTGCGGGTACCCCGGAAGATGAGGAAGGATGTGGTGGCGTCGATAGGCAGGGCAAAAAGCATGCGCCCGTAGCTGGCGAGTCGCTGATCTAAATTGCGCATAAACCGGTGGTGCCCCTGGGGCGATTTTGATTTCACCAATACTGGCCGCACCCGTCCATCCGCATCGCCTACGTGGTGAAAGATCCGCTGCATTGAGTCTTGGTCTTTCGAAAGCCCAATTTGGATAGCGATAGCAAGGGAATTGAGCTCCTGCTGCATCGTGCGCAATTCCCGCGGGCGGGTGATGATGAGCTCTGCCAAGCCAGCAGCATGTTTGAGCGCGGTGCGATCATGCGAGCTGAAAAGATGTGGAGCAGCCGCAATCAAGCCATAGATGCGGCCTCCTTGGGGCTGCAGCCGCTGGGCAATGACATTGAATGAGCCATACTGGGCGGCGATCCCAAATTTTCTTTTACTCGTTTCTTCCACAATGGGGCGAAAATCCAACTCCTCCGCCCCTGGTATCCGAGCTTGGGCAGCGATTCGCCCATCCAGATCGACGAGGCACATATGGGCCTGCAGAGCTTGCGCTGTGCGCGAGATTAGTTCTGGCAATCCCTGGGCAGCGGCCTCATTGAGTAACTGTTGCCGTTCTAAAAGCTCCGCATGGGCTAGGTCGCGCTGACGTATCACTTCACGGTGTAGCGCTGCCTGCAAAGAGATAAAGGGGGTCTCCAGCGGGACAATGAATAAGGATATCTCTGCTTCCTTGGCGGCGTCGATCATAGCTGAAGGAACCTCATCAAAAGCAATGCCCAAGCCGAACCCAATGCCTGCTACGCCGGCTTCGGCAAGCTTGCGTACATAAAGAGGAAGCTCTTGTGGCGTGTGCGCGAAGGCAATCCCCGTAAGTAAGACCACGGAACCTGCGCCGATAAATTCGCGCGGGTCAACGAGCTCACAAGGGTGAATAGCAGAGAATTTCCGCCCAGAATCGTGAACCTTTTCCAGGTTTAGTCCTTTTTGGGCCAATAGCCACGACAAGGACAGATCAATGTCTGGCCTAGTGAGATCAGCCGCACCAGGCACATCTGAATCGGTGCCTACTACGTTGAGTGAAACCATAGCCCGCCCCTCCACATCCATACTGTCTAAGTTTTTCTCCTCAATTCACCACACTGTCTATATCGCATATTACATCGTTCGGTACACAATGATTCACATCACATTCTCAATAAGTACCGAAAGAGTGACATGCAAGATTTCAACCACCGGCTTCCGCAGCAGCGGAACGTGCGTACCGCTATCCCCGGGCCGCGTAGCCAAGAATTGGAGCAGCAGCGAGAGGCTGAACTCGCCCGCGGACTAGTGCCGGGCCTGCCGGCTTATATCGTCGATGGCGATGGCGGCGTTTTAATCGATGTCGATGGAAATAGCTTTGTAGATTTCGCCTCCGGTATCGCCGTGACCACGGTAGGCGCCTCCAATGAACGAGTAGCCACCGCTGTCTCCGAGGCCGCATCGCACCTGCTTCATACGTGCTTTTTAAATGCGCCATATGAAGGGTTTGTTGCCGTCGCCCGCAAGCTCAATGAGCTCACCCCCGGGGAGCATAAGAAGAAGAGTGCACTCTTTTCCACGGGTGCCGAAGCGATAGAAAACGCGGTAAAGATTGCCCGCAACTACACCGGTAAAAACCGCGTGGTCGTCTTTGATTCCGCCTTCCACGGTCGCACCAATCTGACGATGACCATGACCGCGAAGAATAAACCCTATAAGGCAGGATTCGGCACTCTCGCTGCAGATATTTACCGTGTGCCCGGCTCGTACCCCCTGCGCGATGGCCTAGATGGCCAACAAGCAATCGAACGCACCATACGCGTCATCGAGCAAACAGTAGGAACCGAAGAACTCGCCGCAGTAGTCATCGAGCCCATTCAAGGCGAAGGTGGCTTTGTCGAACCCGCGGAAGGATTCCTTCCCGGGCTACAGAAGTGGTGCAAGGAGAACGGCGTCGTCTTTGTTGCCGATGAAATTCAAGCTGGAATGTGCCGCACCGGTTCCTGGTTTGCCTGCGATAAAGAAGGGGTTGTACCAGATCTGATTACAACCGCCAAGGGTGTTGGCGGCGGCATGCCGCTTTCGGCTGTAACTGGACGAGCAGAGATCATGGACTCACCCGGCCCAGGTTCTTTGGGCGGCACCTATGCCGGCAATCCGGTGGCTTGCGCGGCCTCCCTTGCTGCCATCGAAGAGATGGAAGAAAACAGCCTCGGTGCCCGCGCGCTTGAGATTGAGACCATCCTCCGCAAGGAGCTAGAACCACTGCTGGAGCTGCCAAATGTGGCAGAGGTTCGCGGACGTGGAGCAATGATTGCCATTGAATTCGCAGACGAAAAGGGCCGTCCGGATGCTGAGCTTACCGCCCAGGTAGCCGCCGCCTGCAAGGCCCAAGGGGTACTCGTCCTTACCTGCGGGCTCGACGGCAACGTCATCCGCTTGCTTCCGCCCCTAGTCATCAACGAGGAAACTCTGCGTGATGGATTGCAGGTCCTCGCCGCAGAAATCCGCAAGAACCAATCCCCCGCTCACCTCTAACCCCTAGATACCGGCTAAAGCAGCCACTGTCACTACCAAAGAAGGAGTACACCTCATGTCTAACCCACACATTTACGATTGCATCATCCTCGGCACCGGCTACGGCGGCATTGGTATGGGAGCCCAGCTGACCAAGGATGGCACCGAAAACTACCTCATCCTGGAAGCTGCCGATGAAGTAGGTGGAGTATGGCGCGATAATACCTACCCGGGTGCCGCCTGCGATACCCAAGCACTTATCTACTGCTACTCCTACTTCCTCAACCTCGGTGTCTCGCGCATGTTTGCCGGCCAAGACGAAATGTTGGACTACCTCAAGGCCATGGCAAAAGAGTTCAACCTCTACGAGCACATCAAGTTCAACCATCGCATCACCCGCTCCGAGTGGCTGGAGGATATGAAGGCGTGGGAGGTGGAAACCGCTACCGGTGAAACCTTCTACGGGCGTGTCTTTGTGGGAGCTTGGGGCCAGCTTTCCAAGCCGAAGATTCCTAATTTCCCAGGTCGAGAGCGCTTCAAGGGAGTACAGTTCCATTCCGCTGAATGGGATCATTCCACTGATTTGAGCAATAAGAAAGTAGCGACCATTGGCAACGCCGCCTCTGCCGTCCAGCTCGTGCCCGAGGTAGCTAAGGTGGCCGGTCACCTCGCCGTATTCCAGCGCTCAGCCAATTACATTCTGCCGCGCAACCAGATCATCTTTAGTGAGGAAGAACTGCAGGAATTCCAAGAGAACCCGGATTCCTACCGCGCTATCCGCAAAGAAATTCACGATACCCGCGAGGCAGGATTCGAACGCACCCGCACAGGCACAGACTCTGCTGCGGAGGGCGTCGAGCAGGCGATGGAACACCTGCGCTCCCAAGTCAATGATCCCGCACTGGTAGAAAAGCTAACGCCTACCTTCGCCTTTGGCTGCAAGCGCATCCTGCGTTCGGATGACTTCTACCCCACCTTCAACCGGGAGAATGTCTCCCTAATCACCGAGGGCATTGCGGAGATTACTGAAAACGGCATCCGCACTGCCGACGGCGTGGAGCACGAGTTTGATGTCATCATCTATGCCACCGGTTTCTACTCCCAAGAATTCCAGGGCGATCTCAAAGTCATTGGCCGTGGTGGTCTAGACCTGCGCGAGCGCTGGGGTAACTCGCCTGAGGCCTACCTGGGTATGTCTGTCGACGGCTTCCCCAACTTCTTTATGCTCTACGGTCCCAATACCAACCTGAACCATCACTCCGTAGTGGCGATGCTGGAAGAACAGGATAAATACATCAGCCAGGCGGTAGATTTCCTGCGCGATAATCCCGACAAGGTGTTGGACGTGGACCCGCAGGTACTGCGCGAGTTTAATGACCGCATCCAAGCTGAACTGCAAGATTCCGCCTTCTCCGCAGATTGTTCGTCTTGGTACAAGAACGAAGACGGCAAGGTCATCAATAACTGGTCCGGCAACGTGGCCGAGTACCAGGAACTCACCCGCGAGTTGCACGTAGATGACTATCGCGTGGCGTAATTCCCCATCTGCCTTCGTTCTTTTATGAGCCGAATCGTTTCCAGAAAGGAACGCTTTATGTACACACAATCCGATGAATACTCCGGCCGCCCTGTGGCCGAGGATGCGTGGAAAGCGCTCGCTCCTTTCCGTGATGCTGGAGCACAGTCTTTCCATCACTTCCCCATTCCGGAAGTCCGCGAAAGCTATATCAACTCCACCGGTGCCAATCCCCTGCACGAAACCACCCCGCCGGAGAGCACTGACTATCCCGTGCACGATTTCCAAGTACGCGTCTATGAACCGCGAGAAGCTGCAGCACGCGAGGATGCAACCCCAGCCATCCTCTTTATGCACGGCGGCGGGTGGCTGATGGGCAACCTGGAAACCCACGATTCAGTAGCGCGCAGATTAGCAGTGCTTACCGGTTTCCCTGTCATTGCGGTGGATTATCGCCTCGCACCCGAGCACCCGTACCCCGCCGCCATCGATGATTGCCGCGCCGCGTACCGCTGGGTATCAGATTCTTCAGCAGAACATGGTCTCAACGTCGATTCCATTGCGGTCGTGGGCGATTCTGCTGGTGGCCAATTGGCGGCCGTGATGGCCAATGAGTTTAGCGGCGTGGAAGGCGTTGCCCCGCTAAGCAGCCAAGTGTTGCTCTACCCTATTACGGATTGTTCCCAACAGCGCACCGAAAACGGTGCCTCCTACCAGCGCCTAGAAGCCGGCTTTCCTTTAGTGGCCGATACCATGCGGTGGTTTATCAATACTTTCATCACCGAGGAATCCCAGCGCACTGCGAAAGATCTATCACCGCTGCTGCACGAGCTTCCAGAAAACCTGCCCCCAGCACTGGTCATCACGGTAGATAACGATCCATTGGCGGATGAAGGCGGGGAATACGCGCTCAAGCTCGCCCGAGCGGGCGTGGATGTTACTTATAAGCACCTGGTGGGCTATCACCACGGGCTTTTTACCTCCGCAGGCATTATCCAGCGCGGCGAGCAAGAGCTTGCCGACGTCGCTTCTTTCCTCCGCCGCACCGCCCGCGGCTCATCCCCAAGCTAAGCCGCTTCTTCTTCGCCCCTATCACTTTCCTAGTAAGGAATCACTGACATGTTTAAACGTTCATTTGGCATCGCGATGGCCTTCATCGGCGTGCTTGCCGGTGCCTCCTTTGCCTCTGGCCGCGAGGCGCTGCAGTACTTCGTGGCCTTTGGCAATTGGGGCATAGTCGGTGCGGTTTGTACCGCGATTGCCATGATGGTCTCTGGCATCACCATCTTGCAGATGGGTTCTTATCACCGCGCTAAAGAACACACTTCAGTCTTTGAAGCAGTCTCCACGCCTATTGTGTCCAAACTGCTAGATTTCGGCACGCTTACCTGCCTGTTCTGCATTGGCTTTGCCATGTTTGCTGGTGCGGGTACCAACCTAAACCAGCAGTGGGGCTGGCCAGTATGGATCGGTGCGATCATCATGTTGATTTTGACCTTGCTCACCGGTCTTTTGGACGTTGATAAAGTCACCATAGCCATCGGCGCTATTACCCCACTGATTATCGCTTTATTGACCATCGGTACTTTGTACACGGTCTTTACCGCCTCCCCAGACTGGAGCCACCTCAACGAGCAGGCACAACAGATTCCCACCACTTTGCCCAATTGGTGGATCTCGGCGCTAAATAACATGGGCCTGAACGTCATTGTGGCGGTATCCATGACCATCGTCATCGGCGGCAATTTCCTTGATTCCAAAGAAGTAGGCTACGGCGGCATCATGGGCGGGCTATGCTTCCTCTTCCTCTTAGCCGTACTCGTTGGTGGCTTGTATATCTCCATCGGTCCAGTCACCGAGGCCGAAATGCCCACCCTAGAGATGATCACGCAAATTCACCCGTGGCTGGGTATCCCGATGGCCGTAGCCATCTACGGCATGATTTACAACACCTCGATCGGCATGTTCTATGCCTTTGCAAAGCGCTTGACCCGCAGCAAACCTCAGAACTTCTACAAGGTCTATTGCATTTCGGTGCTTATCGGCTTCGTCCTGTCCTTCATCGGCTTTGGCAACCTCATCGGTTGGGTCTATCCCATCTTGGGCTATATGGGCATCGCCATGATGTGCATCATCGGCTACGCCTGGGTCAAAAACCGCAAGGAACTAGAAAGCGAAAGCGAGCTGCGCCGCCGCGCAAGAGAGCTTCTACAAAAGCGCTTCGAAGGCGAAGAACCCCTATCCGAGGCAGAAATGCGCGAATTGGTTTCCATCGCCCGAAACTCATCGATCCCAGAGTCCGAGTTCATCGCGGAAATCATGACCGAGGTAGATGCCGAGGATCCGCACTTACAAATCCATGACGGTAAATTGCACTCGCTCATTACCGGCAAACCCCGCCCGAAAAAGCGGCGAATAACCGTCGGTGACCACACACCACCTCGTCCCCCGCACGAGTCGCACCAAGAAACTACAACCCCAAAGCTAGAAAAGGAGCTGTAATCCATCATGACTGAATCCCTGCAGATTAAAGGCGCCGTTCTCGAACGCTCTGATGCCCCACGCCCCTATGCGGCTTCGCGGCCGCTGACAATCAGCGATCTCGAGCTGACCGCCCCTGGCGAGGGCGAAATCCTCGTGAAAATCACCGCCGCCGGCTTGTGCCATTCCGATCTATCGGTGGTCAACAACAACCGTCCGCGCCCACTGCCTATGCTGCTAGGCCACGAATCCGCTGGCGTGGTTGAGGCAGTTGGGCCCAATGTCACCACCGTCAGTGAAGGCGACCACGTGGTCATGACTTTCCTGCCACGCTGCGGCGAGTGTGCGGGGTGCAAAACCAATGGCAAGATGCCTTGTGAGGTAGGCTCCAAATCCAATGGCGAGGGCACGCTCATCCGCGGTACCCGCCACCTCACCCGCAATGGCGAGGTAGTCCAACACCACCTGGGCGTTTCCGGGTTTGCCACCCACGCGGTGGTATCCGAACTTTCCGTAGTACCCATTGGCAAGGATGTCCCGGCCGATATTGCTGCCATCTTTGGTTGCGCCATCCTCACCGGCGGCGGGGCGGTACTCAACGAGGTTCAGCCCGGTCCGGAGGACACCATTGCCGTCGTAGGCCTTGGCGGCGTAGGCATGTCCGCTGTGATTACCGCTGCAGCACTGGGCGTCAAGGAAATCGTGGGCATCGATATGCAGCCGGATAAGCTAGAAAAAGCCCTCGAACTAGGTGCTACCTCTGCCATGTCCGCGGAGGAAGCAGAAGCCTCCGAGAAACGATTTAGTGCCGTGATTGAAGCAGCCGGCCACCCCAAGGCCTTGGAGACGGCCTATAAGATCACCGCTCCTGGTGGCCTCACCGTTACTGTTGGCCTGCCGGCCCCACATTCCGTTAGCGAAATTGACCCTCTCGTCATGACCAGTGAGGCACGCCGCCTGCACGGTTGCTACCTCGGTTCTTCGGTGCCAGCTACCGATATTCCCAAATACGAACAGCTCTGGCGCGAAGGAAAGCTCAACGCCGAGGGCCTCATTTCTTCCCATATCAAGCTCGAAGATATCAACACGGCAATGGATAACCTCAGCGATGGGCTAGCACTACGGCAAATCATTGAATTTGACTAGACCCTTGGTTCCTCACTCCTCCCGCGCCCCGCGCCAGTTCATTCCCGGCGCGGGGCGCATCTCTACCTAGCCATGTAGCTGCCCATGCTTGTGGACTCTACTCGCCCGCTACAGAAAGAAGCGTCCCATGTCTGAAGAAAAGAAGACTTCTCAAGGCTACGCCTCACCCACATCTCAATCCACCAATGGAATCGGCACTCCTTCTCCGCACTGGAAAGCGGGACCATTTGAGGTCCGCCTACCATTTATTCATTACCGCTTGGAATTGCCGGACTTTGGCCAAGGCCTTTTCATGTGCGTAGTCGATCTCGGTGCCATCCCACTGATGACAGAGGCGCTAGGCATACCCTATCAAGTGGCTCTGGCAGTGGTAATACTTAATGGTCTGCTCTACCTGACTCACCATCTACTTGGCGATCCTGTCGTACCCGGTTGGATCACACCTGCTATTCCGCTGCTGACACTCTATGTGCAATCTTTCCCAGAAGGCACAGAGCGCATTTGGGCACTAATCAGTTTCCAGCTCTTGCTCGGAGTATTTTCTTTAACGCTAGGAATTACCGGCTGGGCCGCAAAGGTAGTGCGCTTAATCCCCTCGGGTATGCGCTCGGGCATCGTACTTGGTGCAGGCATTGCGGCCATCATTTCCGTATTCGAGGAAGGCGGGCGCTTCCATACCTTCCCCGTATCCATTACCGTCGCGGTGGCAGTGGCCTTCTTTTTGATGTATTCGCGCGCTTTTGCCCAGCTGCGCCATAAAGCTGCTGGCTGGCGGTTTATAGCATCACTTGGCATCCTGCCTGCCATTTTCGTTGCCATTTTTATTGCGCCGCTGGCTGGTGAGGCACCGTGGCCAGACGTCGAGTGGGGCTTTTCCCAACCAGACTTTGCCTCACTGTGGAGCCACTACACCGTCTTTGGCGTCGGCCTTCCCCCGGCGCATATGTTCCTTAGCGCTATTCCCACCGTACTTGCCGCCTATATCGTGGTCTTTGGCGATGTCCTGCAGGCCAATGCCGTGCTCAAAGAGGCCGATCATGTCCGCACCGATGAAGCCGTGGTCTATAACCCTTCGCGCGCTCACCTGCTCTTTGGCGGCCGGAATATGCTCATGTCCATCTTTGGCCCGGACGTTGCCATGTGTGGGCCGCTCTGGGCAGCAATGCACGTTGTCATTGTGGAGCGCTATAAGCAAGGCCAACGCGCCATGCGCTCTATTTTTGGCGGGGCAGGTTCCTTCCGCTGGGGTTCTATTACCGGTCTTTTCCTACTGCCCATTACCTCCTTTGTGGAGCCCATCCTCCCCGTAGGTCTTGCGTTGACCCTGATTATCCAGGGGTTTGTCTCGGTGCGCGTGGGCATTATGGAATCCAAGAATCAAAAGGATTTGGGCATAGCCGGGGTGACCGCAGGCGTGCTTGCCACGCAGGGCGCCGCGTGGGGTTTTGCAGCCGGCATCGTCATGGTGCTGGTGGTCTATGGCAAGGCAATGTTTAAAGATGAACGCGATGGCACCCTCCGCACCTTTGATGAGATCGATCCCAAGGAAGGCTTTTCTGACGCCCAGGCTGACTTCACCGAGCTAGCAGAGCTTAACGACGTCACCGGCAACGCCACTCCCCCTCAGCCGCGCAGCACGCAAAGGGAGGATTAATCACTGCAGGACCGCTAAACGGGCGACCGCCTTCCGATGCACGCGATAATCAGCAATCTCAATGCTCACCGCGCGGAACTTCCAGTTTTGAGGTTACCCTCGTTTAGTAGACACCCCATTTGTACGGATCTTGTGCCCGTAGCAGAGGATGTTCATTGTGAGCCAACAGCGCAAGAAATACACGCCGGAATACCGGCGTGAAGCCGCGAACCTGGTAATCGAGTCAGAGCGACCGATTGCCCATGTGGCTAAGGAAATCGGTGTTTCCGCCGGGCTTTTAGGCCGGTGGGTCAAACTCGAGCGTGAACGCCGAGGAGCCTCGGATGGGATGAGTGAGGCTGATCTTCGTACTGAGAATGCTCGCCTGCGCCGTGAGTTAGCAGAAGCCAAGATGGATAACGAGTTTTTGTCAAAAGCGACAGCCTTCTTCGCCGCGAAGCAACGCGAGCAGAAAAGTTCGAATTAATGCAGCGAGAGAAAGCGAACTAGAGCATCAAACGTATGGCACAGCCATTAAAAGTGTCTCGATATTGGTCTAACCACCAGCAGGAAAGAAATAGCTGCCTAACCACTAGGTAGCTCCACTACGTGTACACGAATTGCGGTCAACCCCAAGCACGATTCAAACTTTCCAGGTTCTGGCCTAGGCTCGTCCGATCGTTTTCTTTTCCCTCTAAAGAAAAAGGACACCCTGCACAGGCGGGCGTCCTCTCAACTTTAGGCTCCTCTATTCGCAGGCGACGCCGTCACCGTCTCGATCTAAATTCGAGCTATAGCCTGGTTGACCGGCGTACAACGGCGCCGCACCTGCAGCGCGAGCGGCTGCACAATTGGGGTAATAGCTGGCTGCTCCACCATCACCACCAGCCGATTCACCACCACCATTATTGATTGACTGCTGTTGAATCACTGGCGCGGGAGCAACGAATCCATGCACACCACCATCAGCATCCGAATCGGCCTCCCCGTTCACATCTACTACTTCTTCTGCTGCTTCGGCAGGACTTACCTGCGGATCCAGCGTTGGCTCCTCAAACTCAACTGGCGCAGTAGATTCCGGTGCTTGATTTAGCGTCGAGCTTTGGACGGTTTCGGAAGCAGTAGTGGTTACCGTTGCGGTTTCTCGCACTGTAGTAGTTTCAGTGCTCTTCGTTTCGTCGGCGTCGGAGCATTGACTGAGAAGAGAAGAGACGACAAAAAGAGCAGCGATGCTGCCTACAATTTTCTTACCGGAGGCCATAATTCTCCCCAAGAGATGAGAGTGTATTTAATTGACACTTCAACTATAGCTCGGAGCGACTCTCCCACCTATTTACATATACGTGATTTAGAGCTCATATCTTCGGTAACCTATTCATTTTCCCACTCTGATGAGTTTCTGTCTGAATAGCTTTTCACCTCGTGGTCGGGAGGACCTGACCCCTGTTTGGTAGACACCTGATATCCAGCCCGGTTGGGTTGGGAAGAAAGGTAATCTACCACCATGCCTAGGTATTCCGAACAGTTC
>NZ_MKXT01000088.1:3438-3953 GCF_001913985.1 Corynebacterium sp. S5S1 | reverse complement strand
CGAGGTTGATGAAGCCTTGATTGGTTGTAGTAGGAGCATCAATGAATGCCACATGCCCAATCGTTGCTCGCGAAGTCATCAAGATTGAACCTTCAGGATGGAGCGAACCTGAGCTTTTCGATAATCCCTCCTCAGTAATTGAACGTGCAGTTCCGCATAACCAAGGACCTTTTAATGCTGTGATATCTGTTGGAGTCGCCCACCTGATTTCGCCATCCCAAAAATCAGGATTCTTTGTGGATGGCGTTCCGCCACCGTAAATTCCGGCAACATCAGCGAAAGTCAGCGACGATTCCGATTTTTCCGTGCTTCGGTAAAAGGTCATTGCCAACTGCTCAGACAGCTGAATAACCCGCTGATTCGCTGCAATCTTGTCATCCAAGGCGCCGAGGACATCGGCAATTGAATTTTGCTCCTGAAGTGACGGAATACGAACGATGAGATCTTCTGCATCACGTCTGTTGAGACCCGGCACTGCACTATCATTGTTCATTGATTGGAATGGCAACGTTGAT
>NZ_MKXT01000088.1:1840-3426 GCF_001913985.1 Corynebacterium sp. S5S1 | reverse complement strand
CATCACGCTCTTCCACAAAGAACGCGGTGTCAGTAGGCCAAACTGGTGCACCACAGTAAGTTAACTTTCCAATCGTACCCTTGCGACCTACAACGACCGAAGGGACAGTGGTTAGCGCTTCACAATGGGAACCTGCGACTCCTGCCGATGTAACAACATCGTATTCCCCGGTCTGAGTTCTCTTAGACTCTGGCAGGTTTCGCCCGTATTTAAATGGCAAGACATCTCCAAGTTTCATTGCTTCCCAGCTCACTTCAACCTCCCCAGTTGCTCGCGCACGACTGCATCCAAACGTGCAGACTCATCCAACGCAGCAGTCAGTTCTGCAGTTAGACGTGCAATCTTTTCGTCGATAGGCTCAGCATCTTCTTCGGCCTCAGGCATACCCACGTAGCGGCCAGGTGTTAGCGCATAGCCAGTTTCGCGGATCTCCTCAATCGTCGCGGACTTACAGAAGCCCGCCTCGTCCTCGTATTCCCCATCCGCGGACCTACGTCCACGCCAGGTTCGGAACGCGTTAGCAATCTTGGCGATGTCCTCATCACTAAACGCCCGCTCCGTGCGGTCGATCATGTGGCCCAGCTGGCGGGCGTCGATAAGCAACACCTCACCACGGCGATCAACACTGCCACCAACACCCGCCGACTTATCCTTAGCAAAGAACCACACGCACACCGGAATACCCGTGCCACGGAACAACTGCGCCGGCAGCGCAATCACACACGAAACAATGTCATCTTCCACCATGTTCTTGCGGATCTCGCCCTCACCAGAGCTTTGCTACGTCATGGTGCCATTCGCCATCACAACACCAGCTTCGCCGTGATCCTTCAGCTTCGAAATGATGTGCTGCATCCACGCAAAGTTCGCGTTCTTCGCCGGAGGCACACCGTACTTCCAACGGGCGTCCTCCTCATTGCGAATCCAATCCTTAATGTTGAACGGCGGATTAGCCATGATGTAGTCCATCTTGGTGCCCGCATGAATATCGCGAGCAAACGTATCGCCCCAACGCTCGCCCAAACCGGACGAACGAATGGCGTGAATAGCCAGGTTCATCTTGCCCATCCGCCAGGTACGCTCATTGAGTTCCTGACCATAGACGGCAATTGCGCTGCGGTCACGCTTGGTGGCCTCCAAGAACTTTTCCGCCTGCACAAACATGCCACCCGAACCACAGCATGGGTCATACACACGCCCCTCAGTCGGCTCAAGGATTTCTACCAACGTCCGCACGACCGGCTGCGGGGTATAAAACTCGCCGCCCCTCTTACCTTCGGCCTTGGCGAACTTATCCAGAAAGTACTCGTAGACCTCCCCTAGCAGGTCGCGGGCCTTCTTATCCTTAGTGCTGGCGAAGTACGTAGAGCTAAACAGATCAAACAATTCACCGAGACGGCGCTGGTCGATATTGTCCTTACCATAAATCTGCGGCAGCGTGCCCATCAGCGATTCGTTATCCGCCATGAGCTGCTGCATAGCCTCATCGATCAACTTGCCGATGGACTTATGTTTTCCTTCCAGCTCCTTGCCCTTAGAGTTCTTTTTCAAGAACTCCCAGCGCGCCATAGGAGCGACCCAAAAAA
>NZ_MKXT01000088.1:0-1689 GCF_001913985.1 Corynebacterium sp. S5S1 | reverse complement strand
CGACGCATCCATAGAACCGCGAAGCTTATCCGCGGACTTCCACAATGTGTCCTTAATTTCCTTAGAGGTGGAAGGGACCTGCGCCACTTCCTTCTTCTTCCGTACCATTTTCTTTCCTCACTGCTCTTTTCTTTTCGCTATTTTCTAGTTTCGTTGAAGCACTGAGCTTCATACAGTTATCGCGTGAGCTAACCAGGCGCCGCTCTAATAGCGCCGCTGACCAGTGCCTCTCCCAGCTCCGATTGGAAACTGTCGAGCCGATCTAGTTGAGTCTGAAGTTCCTGCCGCTTCGCATTGACCTCCACTAGAGCCGATTCAAAGGCAACCGCGTCCTGCCGATCCACAACCGGCACCAACCACGATTCCTTCTTCTTCGTCTTCACCTTGCGGAGCTGCTGCGCCAACAAATGCGGAGATGTCACCCTCTTCAGCAGTTCTTTCGTCCGTCCCTGAGTCTGCTTGCACCTCAAAACCTGCACTGGCGCCTCAACGAGCGCACCGCCAGAAGACTCCACGAACACATGCGGGCTACCATCAAAGGCAAACAAAACATCGCCCGGCTCGGTCAAATGAGCATTCCGAAGCTTGAATTCCAACTCCAGCAAATCCACTTTTCGCTCACCGACCTGTACAAACCCTAACAATTCACTTCGCCCAATCACCGGCACAGTGCCATCAGGATTGGCTACATTAATATCGGCAAGCTTGAACCCCGACAACAACTTCACCACCGCTTCGGGCCCGTTCGTCGCCTGCGCCCAGTTGACCAGTTGCTTCCGTCGCGGAGCATACGGATTTCCCGCTTGAGCAAAAGACGCGTTATTGAAAGGAGTAATGCCTATCGATGACGCGCTCTCACGCAACTGTGTCATTGACACGGCTTCACTAATCGACACTTGCCGTTCCAATGTCGGCATCAAAGAATCACGCGTCCGCGCGATACGCTGCGGGATGACCTCAGCTTTATGGAAGGTATGCGACCTCGGATTTACCCGGTTATCTACAGCTGCTAATACATCTCGGACTAGATGACGAACTGAATCTGGGGCTAAATCCATCACCGCATAATCCGCAAGAACAACCACGTCATTAGCGGTTTCGGCATTGACACTATTCCGCAGAGCCCACAACGCAAGTTGCTTTTGCCCCAAATGCCGAGTCCATCCTTTAGGTAGCAGCGCGGCAAAACGAAGTAAAGTTTGCAAGCTGGTTCGACTCGGCCACAGGCAGTTCTTTCGCTCGGTGTTTAGGTACTCCGATTGAGAAGAAATGAGCAAATCAGCCGGCCCCACTACCAATACGCATCCACGCTGGTCAATACCGGTCACAGCGAGATCCACTTGATTGAAAAACTCTTCAGAGTTATCGGCCGTAGCGGACAACCATCGCATTAACACTACGGCGGAAGGATCCCATTCGTCAGTGTCCACCTCTACCGGAATGCCCAGCCCAATGCTCAAACACATTTCCGGGCTGAATCGGGAATACTGCAGAGCTAAACGGGAAGGTACAGGCATTGCGCCAGAAACTCGTTGAGCCCACGTATCACCGCCAGCACCTAAGGCCACAATTTCTCGGCTGCCCTCGTCAATGCTTAACATCTGTGCAATTTCTGATCCCACGGCATCGAGGCACAGCTCAGCACCAGTAATCATGCCTTCGGCAGATGCGTTACGACGATGCTCGATT
>NZ_MKXT01000087.1:3003-3414 GCF_001913985.1 Corynebacterium sp. S5S1 | reverse complement strand
TGGCCAATGGCGTCGGCCAGGCGGTGGATCAAGTCGTTGGTTTTGGTGCAGTGCAAGGCCAACTTGTGGAGGCTGCTGACCGAGCAATTACAGAACTGCGCGGTGTTGATGCGCCTGAGGCGAAACAAGCAATTTCCGATTTAGAAAGCCTGCGCCGGCAGGTGGAGAATTTTAATTTCCAAACCGAGGTAGCTGATGACCTCCTGGGGATGAAAAAAGGCTCACGTGATCTGGCGAATCAGCTGAACGTTCCTGGTTATGGTTTCCACGACGGAGTCTACGAGCTAACTAATGGCTCGAAGAACTTGTCGGCTGGGCTGCAAGAACTTCGTGCGCGCGTCGACGAGGCCACCGCCGGTCTTGGTGAATTCGATAGCGGCGCGGAGCGCTTGGAGACGATGGCGCAAAGCA
>NZ_MKXT01000087.1:2524-2951 GCF_001913985.1 Corynebacterium sp. S5S1 | reverse complement strand
TGATGAGCCAGTTCTTTGCAGCTGCTTGGGCAGTGCAGCTGGGTGGTGGTGTGTTGGCCGCTGCCAGCGGCGCGGTATTGGTTGGTCTGCTGGGGGATGGTCTCAGCGTGGCGACGGTTGCGATTGCCGCTGGCGTTTCGGCGTTAAGCGCGTGGGTTGCTGCTGGGTTCACCTGGGCCTTGATGCGGATTGCTGGGATTCGCGTGGGAATAGTGATTGCCGCTGTTGCGGGCATTGCGCAGGTCGGCGTGGTTGGCTGGGTTTGGCAGGCTGCTGCGAGCGCAGAGATTTCACAAGCATGGTCTGCGCTGGCTGGATTATTGCCGCTGCATTGGTCCACCACCGCGTTGAGCACAATTTCCAATGACGGCGAAAGTCTGGGGCTGTGGATTGCGCTCGTGGCTTTGGCCGTCAGCGCGCTGGTTGG
>NZ_MKXT01000087.1:729-2469 GCF_001913985.1 Corynebacterium sp. S5S1 | reverse complement strand
AAGACTTAGGGCTTGTGCGAGTGAAGGTCATTTTGCACCGCAGACCAGGTGCGCCACTTCGGGCACAGTGCTATAGCGGGGGTTATAGCGAGATTTCTTCTGGCTCACCGTAAAACTCTTCCGGAATGGAGAGTGGGGTGGGCCCTTCTTTTTTGAACGCTTCCAACCGCGGTTTCCACTCCTTGGGTAGCGATCCGAGCTGTTCGAGCTCATTAGTCTTGCGGTTGACCATTATGGGGCCTTTGCCGGGTTCTGGGGTTGCCGGGGCGAAAAGCCACCAGGTTTCAGTTTCAGCAGCGCCGGAAAGTTTGCCGCGGCGTTGGTAAACCCATTTGGCGGCGTCGTAAAAAGTTAGTGGTTCTAGTGAGCCTGCGGTATCCATGGGGATAGTTTAGTCATAGGAAGTGATCTTGGCTACATCGGGTTTGGTTGCATGATTTCAATAAAGCAATGCACTGGGAAAGCTTTTTGCACGCTATATAACATGCAAAAAATTGTATTTATGTAATGAAGACCATTATCAATTCTGTTGTTTTCTGAATCGATTCAGTGTTTAGTTGTTTCCGAATCTATTTCGCAGACGCAAAATAGAGTTTGTGTACCCACATAAGTGGTGATGCACTTGGCTTTTGAAGAGAAACCCGGAGACCACATCGTGGCTAGAAAGAAGTCAGTTGGCGTAACTGCATGCGCAGTTTTCGCACTGAGCCTGGGGCTGTTGACCCCAATCAATACTGCACATGCGCAGGAAAATGGTGTGCATAATGCTGCAGTAACATCAGCTGATCAGCTGTGTCCGATTGAGGACTACTCAGTTAAATTTAGTGCTTTCTCGTGGAGTATCCCGAACGAGCAAAAAGCAAAATTTGATCCAGCTGATGGTCCAGTTAAGCCAGCTGGTGAAAATGGCGAACTGAGCGTTAGCTTTCGTGGAGACAAAAATGCAACGGCGGTTCGATTGGATGATCAAAACCGGATCTTGGATGGAAACATTCAGGGTATGGGCCAAATGAAGATCGATGGCGTCTCAGTCAACAATATGTCTCTGGTGATTGAACCGGGTAAGAAGGTTAAAATTTACGCCAGCTACGACGGTCAAAATGTGCAAATTGCGACAGGTACGTTGACAAATGAGCAAGCCCATACAAGTGATGTGCTTGATGGTAAGACTGTACAGTTTGAAGCAAAAGTTGGGTCTTTAAACTTCGCTGGCATTGTAAAGAAAGAAGTTCAAGAGGCTCTTTCTGGCGAACTAACGGTATTTGGTGAACTTTCGCCAATTCGAAAAGAGAATTGCACCGAAGAAGAGAAAAAGGGACTACAAGGGCCTCGTGGCCCAATCGGTCCACAGGGCGTTCCTGGCCGTCCAGGCCCAGCGGGCCCTCCAGGTACCCCGGGTAAAGATGGAGAGACCGGTCCGCAAGGTGATCGCGGACCTGCAGGCCCGGCAGGCCCTCCGGGCAGTGAGGGTAAGCCGGGCCCACAAGGTGAACCAGGCTTGCAAGGCCCACAGGGTAAGCCAGGTCCACAGGGTCAACCTGGACAGCGGGGTCCGGCGGGCCCTCCAGGTGAAGACCTGAAAATCAAAAAGCAGTACGACGATGCACAAGGCAATATCGTCGTCGAGTTCACCAACGGTCAAAAGATTGTCATCCCGAAGGGCAAAGATGGTGCCGCAGGAAAGGATGGTGCTGCCGGAAAAGACGGTGCAAAGGGGCAAGACGGCAAAGATGCCAAGCC
>NZ_MKXT01000087.1:0-573 GCF_001913985.1 Corynebacterium sp. S5S1 | reverse complement strand
TGAGCAGGGTGAAGCACCGTCGTCAAGCGTCGGAGGCATCTTCGACTCCATCATGAAGGCGCTGGCAAGCTTGTTCACCGGTCCATCGTTGTTGGGTGGCTTCTTCAGCAAAATTATGGATCTGCTAAAAAACCTGAGCGGTTTGCAGATCTAAACCGGTTTCATTCCTCCTAGTGAAACACGGGAAGTGCGCGCCTTAAGGGCCTAGACCGAAAGCAACTAGGCCACCAGACGCACGCGCGGCCGCATCCTGCCTCAACAGGGGCTGGGTGCGGCCGTTGGTGTTTAACCCTGTTTAACCCTTAACCCGGCGTTTGCGTTGGGTGGCACCCGCGCATAGCGAAAACCCGGGAAGAAAGATCTTCCCGGGTCTTCTTGTTGTCGGGGCGACAGGATTTGAACCTGCGACCCTCTGCTCCCAAAGCAGATGCGCTACCAAGCTGCGCTACGCCCCGCCATCGCGATGAAGTATTAATTTCTGCGACTTGGATATCTTATTATAGCGCGCATAAAGAACACAAATCGGGCCACAAAAGGCTAAAAAACCGCAGCGTACGCAAGGAAAACGTCGGC
>NZ_MKXT01000086.1:710-3451 GCF_001913985.1 Corynebacterium sp. S5S1 | reverse complement strand
AGTGCTCGTCGCCTTCGCGATGCTGTGCTGGTTGAACGTATTAGCGCTGTTCATCAAGCTAATTACGGTGTCTACGGTGTGCGGAAAATGTGGCATGCTCTACGCCGTGACGGAATTGATATCGGTCGTGAACACACTGCCAGGCTGATGCGCCTGGCTGGTGTTTCTGGCAAAGGCAAAGGCCGGTCACCTATCACAACCCGAAAAGCTCACGTGCCTGACCTGCGCCCGGACTTGGTGGGGCGCGAGTTCACAGCTTCGGGCTCGAACTAGTTGTGGGTGGCTGACACTACCTATGTGCGCACGAAGAAAGGCTTTGTGTGCACCACGTTTGTCACCGATGTTTACTCCAGGCGGATCGTTGAGTGGGCCTTATCAGACTCCATGCGCACCTAAGCACTGCCGCTGCAAGCTCTTAATAATCAGGCGATCGTGTGTGCTGAGGAAACAACAAGTCTCATTCACCATTCGGATCACGGGTCGCAGGGTGGATTCAATTGGTTGTCGCAACACCCTGAGCATGGAGGTATGAGAAGGTGGCTACCAAGGACTGGAGTAAGAAGACCAGTGATATGCCGGTGGGGGTGCGGCGTCAGTGGCGTGCGGATCGGGCGTTGCGGCCTGCGATGCGTTCCCCGGATAGGCCGGTTCCGTCACGGGCAGTGCAACGCCAGTTCTGGGGTCTGATCGCGACGGGAATCACCACTGCGCAGGCCGCCCTTCAGGTGGGGGTGTCCGTACCGGTGGGAACGAGGTGGTTCCGTCATGCTGGTGGAATGAGACCGTTAGCTTTGGACGAGCCCTCGGGGCGGTATCTATCGTTTGCTGAACGAGAGGAAATCGCGATCCTGTGGGAGAAACAGACGGGTGTGCGTGAGATCGCTCGACGGATTGGCCGCAATCCGGCGACGATTTCTCGTGAGCTACGGCGTAATGCTGCCACCCGTGGTGGCAAGCAGGTTTATCGGGCAGGGGTGGCCCAGTGGAAAGCTCAGGAAGCCGCTAAGCGTCCCAAACAAGCAAAACTCGTGGATAATCCGCGCCTGCGGGACTATGTTCAGGAGCGTCTTGCTGGGACGGTCCGAGATGAAAACGGGGTCGTCATGGCGGGGCCTGATACGCCTGCGTGGAAGGGCCGGAGCAAACCTCACAGGGCAGACCGACGGTGGTTGACCGCGTGGAGCCCGGAGCAGATATCGCAGCGGTTAAGGATCGACTTCCCTGATGATGAGAGTATGAGAATCTCCCATGAAGCGATCTACCAGGCGCTCTATATCGAGGGGCGCGGGGCGCTGAAGCGTGAACTCGTGGCCGCACTGCGGACTGGGCGGGCCCTGCGTAAACCCCGCGCCCGGTCCAAGAGCAAGCCTGAAGGTCATGTCACCGCCGATGTTGTCATCTCTAACCGGCCCCCGGAAGCCTCGGATCGGGCGGTGCCCGGGCATTGGGAAGGAGACTTGATCATCGGTACCGGCAGGTCAGCGATCGGGACCGTGGTCGAACGCTACAGCCGGTCGATCCTGCTGGTGCACCTGCCCCGGTTGGACGGCTGGGGTGAACAACCAAGGACGAAGAACGGACCTGCCTTGGGTGGGTACGGTGCTGAAGCGATGAACACCGCCCTACAAACCGTGATGAAAGATCTACCGTTACAACTGCGTCAAACGTTGACCTGGGACCGCGGAACCGAGCTCGCTGACCATGCCGCTTTCACTCTAGCCACGGGCACGAAAGTGTTCTTCGCGGACCCACACTCGCCATGGCAACGTCCCACGAATGAGAACAGCAACGGACTCCTACGCCAGTACTTTCCCAAGGGTACCGACCTGTCTCGATGGACAGCCCAAGACCTCGCCGCCATCGCCTACACGCTCAACAACAGACCAAGAAAAGTCCTTGGATTTCGAACCCCAGTCGAAGTCTTCAATGAACAACTACAATCAATTCAAAACAACAGTGTTGCAACCACCGATTGAATCCAAGCAGTACGTCAGCGTGGTCTACAACCAGCGGCTTTCCCAGCACGGGATTACCGCTTCCACCGGAATTGTTGGCGGATATGACACTGATATGACAATACCCTGGCTGAAAACGTGGACGGCTCTTACAAAAATGAGTTGATCCCCCGGTCGAGGTGGAAATCGAATTTTGGAAGCAGAACCCGCCACAGGAAATAATAGAAATCAAGGCAAATGCCTAGGAACAAAACCCGGGGCACTTCACCCCACACAAACAACTTGACACGCTCTAATAGTATGACTTATGCAGTTAGCTATTAACTAGCGATATACTAAATACTGCTATCATTCCAAGCACAGCCGTCGTCACTGCGAATAAATTCTGTTCTGGCCCAAGTTGACTAATAATGAAGAACAGAAATGGCGTGCTCACTGTTACAAGCCTTTTCGGCAAAGGCATTTTCTGTGCATTCACCTTTTGATGTGCATACACAAGATTTTTATGAGACAATCTCTCCCATTCGAGCCATAATAAGAGGATGACTATAACCACTAAAAAGCTTGCCATCATGTTTCGATACGTGGCAAAAAATAAAAATAGACCAAAAAGCGAGGATATAACAAATAAAACCAGTATGTATAGTGCCCTCGGAAAAGTAATTTTTTCAGTCGCACGGTTGCCATCAGTCATGAAATCAGATGTCTTTCTGAGAATTCATCAGGTTCTTCCTAGCTTGACGAAATGTTTAACGCGATTTCTCGGTTACCGCCTTTGCCTCCTAT
>NZ_MKXT01000086.1:0-535 GCF_001913985.1 Corynebacterium sp. S5S1 | reverse complement strand
CGACGTGCCTTGTGCAGACCAATCTTCTTACGCTCCACGGCACGAGCGTCACGAGTGAGCAGGCCAGCCTTCTTCAGTTGGTCACGCTCAGCAGGGTTGTAAACGTTCAATGCACGGGCAATAGCCAGACGCAGTGCACCGGACTGACCGGTTGGGCCACCGCCGTGAAGGGTGACCTTGATGTCGAACTGATTCTCGCGCTCGAGCAGAGTCAGTGGGGTCATGATGTCCTGCTGGTGCAGCTTGGATGGGAAGTAATCCTCGAAGCTACGACCATTGACAACAATCTGGCCGGAGCCTTCCACCAGGCGAACACGAGCGACGGCGCGCTTACGACGACCGACGGTCTGGATTGGGCCCTCGTGGATTTCTGGAGCAGCGGTTTCTACCTCGTCGGAAGCTTCCGGAGCCAGGGAATCACCGATGGTGTTGGTGAACTGCTCAGTAGCTGCGGTTGCGGCAGCGATATCGGAAGCGTCAGCGACGGTGTTTTCTTCAAAGTTCTGATCAGTCATTACTGTGCCACCTGCTTAAA